>NZ_SMAL01000008.1:0-19997 GCF_004342165.1 Natranaerovirga pectinivora
GTATTTCAAAATTTGCTTACAAAGAATTAAATAACTTATTGATGTTTGCCTTAGCAATCTAATTTGCTGGCTAAAAGTTTTTTCCGAAGAAAAAAATCTTTTAATCTTTATAGTCTTTTGAAACAAGTTCAAGTAAGACTCTTTGGTGTCTAAGACCCAAATCTTTGAGATGGTTTAAAATAAATTTTAAATCCCACTCATTTTTTTGAAATCTTAGGGTTGCTTTACTATTTAATTATCAATGTTCTTTTTTCGACAACGAATGATATATTATCATAGTTGTTATGTTCTGTCAATGCTTTTTTTATTTTCAATCATCAACAACGGAGAAGGAGGGATTTGAACCCTCGCGCCGCTATTAACGACCTACTCCCTTTCCAGGGGAGCCCCTTCAACCTCTTGGGTACTTCTCCAAGAAAAGGGTTATATATCACATCAACATTATAACCATATTAAGTCCTTAGCTATAACAAACCACCCAAGGTGGTCTGTTATAGTAACGGAGAAGGTGGGATTCGAACCCACGGCCCCTTTCGGAGTCACTGGTTTTCAAGACCAGCTCCTTAAACCACTCGGACACCTCTCCATAAGTTTTGCTTGTGCTGTTTCATCAGCGCTTTAATAAAATATCATATTTTCAATTCAGTGTCAATACTTTTTTTTAATTTATTTTTAAAAAGTTTTTTTAAAGTAAATTAACTTGTTTTCTGCGTTACCGCTGAAGTTTGACAAGCGTTATCTTATCATTTTTCATTATAAGTGTCAATACGTTTTTTAAAATAAATTCTATTTTTTTTTAACTTTTTAAAATTATAAGGTCTCACCTCAAATATATAAGCATATATTAGAGTTTATCCATTTAAAATTAAAGTGTATTATTTATAACTTATATATAATGTTTTAAAATTGCTTCTCCAAAAATCAAATCTTCAGGTGTTGTAATTTTTATATTATTATAACTCCCTTCAACTATTTTTACCTTCTTATCTGAATAATTCTCTACTATCATAGCATCATCCGTTATATTTGTATTGCTGTCTTCAAAAAATTTTACATAAGCTTCTTTTATCAGTTCAAAACTAAACCCTTGTGGCGTTTGAATCAACCATAAGTTTTTTCTATCCACTGTCCCCTCTATAAAACCTTCTTTTTCGACTTTCTTTATAGTATCCTTGGAAGGAACTCCAAGAACACAAGCTTTATATTCCTTTACAGAAGTAATACACTTTTTTATTTCTTCTTTTCTCACAAATGGTCTAGCACCATCATGAATCAATACATAACCATTATTATTGCCATCTATATATTTTAAAGCATTGTAAACAGAGTGGTATCTTTCTTTTCCACCTTCTACTATCGTAACCACTTTCTCTATATTATATTTATCAATTATTTCTTTTTTAAAATAATTGATATCCCCTGGCGATACAACCACAACAATCTCATCAATTTCTTTGCATTTTGAAAAAGTCGATAAGGCATATACAATAATAGGTTTGTTTCCTAAGCTAATATACTGCTTTTGTATATTACTTTTCATTCTTTTTCCTTGACCTGCTGCTAATATAATAGCCGTTACTTTTTCCCTCATATCTCTTCCCCTTTTAAATATTATATTAGTTTTTGCATTTTTTACCAAATACCCCTTTTTAAAGAAGGTATTATTTGATAGAATAAGTATATACTAACTCAGCTTATGCCTTTTGCCTTGCAATAGACACAAGCTTTGTTGAAAGCATTAATTTCAAACCCTTGCAAGCAAGTTTTAAATTAATACTTTCATATTAACCTTGTAATCTGCCTTTCGCTAGGCTACAGGCACAAGGTTTCAATGAAAGTCTAATTTCCAAATCCTTGCAAGCAAGTTTGCAAATTAGACTTTCATATTTACTCAGCCTATGCCTCTTGCTTTGCAAGAGACACAAGCTTCGTTGAAAGCATTAATTTCAAACCCTTGCAAGCAAGTTTTAAATTAATACTTTCATATTAACTAAAGAATTCTTTGAATTCTAACTTAAGGAGGTTTACTATGTTAAGTCAAAAATTATTAGATTCTCTTAACGAACAAATAAAATACGAATTTTTCTCATCACATATGTACTTAGCAATGGCAGGTTATTGCTATTCAATCGATTTAGATGGATTTGCAAACTTCTTTGTTGTACAAGCTGAAGAAGAAAAGTTTCATGCTATGAAAATTTTCAACTATGTTAATGATATGGATGCACGTGTTCAAATCACAAGTCTTGACGACCCAGAAAATGAATACAAAGATATTCTTGATGTTTTTGAAAAATCTCTAGCTCACGAAGGTTTTGTAACAGATCGAATTTATAAACTCATGGACATTGCGCAAGAAGAAAGAGAACATGCTACAATAAGTATGTTAAAGTGGTTTGTTGACGAACAAGTTGAAGAAATGTCTATGTTTAGGACACATGTTCAAAAACTTAAACGTGCAATAAACGATCCTAGTCTTTTATATGCAATGGATGCTGAACTGGCACAAAGAACTTTTGTACCACCAGCAAATGCGTAAGTTAAATCAATTCAATTTAAGTAACGGAGAATTTTAATTAATCCTCCGTTATTTTTTTTGACCTAGTTTTAAGTTGGGCACGGCATTAAGATCATACCCATGTCTAACGCCTTTTATATAATCATAATAAGCAGCTACACCTATCATTGCTGCATTATCTGTACAATAAACCAAAGACGGATAGTGTAACTTCATTTCATTCTCTTCACAGGCTTTATTCATTTTTTCTCTTAATGCAGAATTAGCTGCCACTCCTCCTGCTAAAGCTATATTTTTCATATTGTAATCTTTTGCTGCTTTTATTGTTTTATTAACCAGCACCTCTACCACTGATTCTTGAAAGGATGCGGCCAAATCAGCATTATTAATTTTTTCATCTTTCATTTTACATTGATTAATATAATTAAGAACTGCTGATTTTAATCCACTAAAACTAAAGTCATATGATCCTTCTTCCAAATAGGCCTTAGGAAAATCTATGGCTTTTTTGTTCCCTTCTTTAGCAAGTTTATCTATCTTAGGGCCACCAGGATATCCCAAACCAATAGCTCTTGATACTTTATCAAAAGCTTCTCCTGCTGCATCATCTCTTGTTTTTCCAATTATTTCAAATTCTCCATAATCTTTCACAATTACTAAATGACTATGTCCACCTGATACAACTAAGCAAATAAAAGGTGGCTTTAAATCTTTATGTTCTATAAAATTGGCACTTATATGACCTTCAATATGATGAACGCCTATTAATGGTTTATTTAATGCGTATGCCATAGCTTTAGCTGATGCAACACCTACTAATAAAGCACCCACTAATCCTGGTCCATATGTAACTGCTATGACATCAATATCATCTAATGCCTTATTTGCCATTTCTAATGCTTCTTCTATAACACCATTTATTTTTTCTATATGCTTTCTAGATGCGATTTCTGGAACAACCCCACCGTAGATTTTGTGCAAATCTATTTGAGAAGAAATCACATTTGATAAGATGTTGGTTCCATTTTCTACTACAGCAGCAGAAGTCTCATCACAAGATGTTTCTATAGCTAATATAGTCACTTGATCTGCCATTTATTTTTCATTCCTTTCTTCTAGCGCTAACAAAACAACTCAAACCATTAAATACTTTCGGTACTCAAATCCTTTTTACTAATAATTGTAAAGGGCTCAACCTCTTGCCAACCAAGTATCTTCCATAAACCTTCTTCATCTTTTATAAGGATATACTCTTGATACACATTAATATTAGGTCTACCTTGTTCTGCTAAATAATATATTACTTTTACACGACACATATTATTATCTGTTCCAAAGTAATTATTTGGTGTTACATCTTTAATTTGTGCTTCTATTATTTTTTTATTGGTTTGTTTATTATATTCAATTTCATTTTTTAATCTTAATAGTTGAATATCAAATGGATTAGTATCAAGCAATTGGTCATCCATAAGCTTTCTTTGTTCCATCAATACTACTTCTATTTCTTCTGTCTTTATTCTTCCACTATAAAGATACCTTACCATTTGATTATATAATGCCATAACATCTCTTGGCGTGGCTGGATAATTATTGTCTATATCATGTTCTAGTATCCTGTCCACCTCTGTTCTAGCTACATTTCTTTCTGATAAGCCATCTGTGTAAAAATAAAAAAAAGCAATTACACCTATCATCATTAGAAAAGCAATTAGTTTACGCATTATCATTACCCCCTTAGGCAACTTAATCTTCTTCAAATTTTAAAGTTGTAGACATACCATCTTTTCCTGCTTTTGTATTTTCAAATATGTGGTATACGTTTTTAACATATTCTTCTGGTCTCACTAATGATGGACTATAATGGGTTAACCACAATTCACTTACCTTCCCATTATAAGCAAGTTCTGCTGCCTCTTGAAAAGTCATATGCTTGTATTTTTTAGCATTATTTTCTTTATCTTCTTCACCATACATGCCTTCACATATAAATAAATCCCCACCTTTTGCAAAATCACTTATATGAGGAACTGGTCTTGTATCTGTACAGTAAGTCAACTTTATGCCTTTTCTATCTCCACCTAATACCATATCTGGTGTTAATTTTCTTCCTTCCACCTCAAGACTTTCTCCCTTTTGAAGTCTACTCCAATATTTTTGAGGGATATCATTCTCTATTGCTTTTTCTACTATAAATTTACCTTGTCTTTTAATGACAACATTGTAACCATAACAAGTTATTTTATGACTCACTTTAAAGGCTTCAATACAATAACCATTTATTTCTATAATTTCACTTGCCTCTGTTAATTCAATAAAATTTAATTCAAAAGGTAACTCTGGGGCAATTACCCTTAATCCATTAACCACTCTCTCTAACCCCTTAGGTCCAATAAGGGTAATTGGTTCTGTTCTATCAGAGTTTCCTATGGTCAACAGTAAACCCGGCAGCCCTCCAATATGATCCCCATGAAAATGGGTAAAACAAATAATATCAATAGGTTTAAAACTCCAACCTTTCTCCTTAATAGCAATTTGAGTGCCTTCACCAGAATCTATTAATAAACTACTACCATTATATCTTAACATTAAAGAAGTTAACCATCTATAAGGTAATGGCATCATACCACCAGTACCAAGTAAACAAACATCTAACATATACTACCTCTTTCTATTACTATAATTTTACAAAGTTCTTGTCTATAGAATAATCTAAAAGAGTCATTTGTTCAAGGTCTTTTAAAGATAGAATTTTAAAACCATATAAAAACTAATAATTCAATGTACAAAAAAAGTAGAGGACCTAAGTAAAATGACTCAGTTCCCCTACTTTTCTATATACATACACTATTATTCTTAACACTTGGCAATATTGAAAATGATTTTACCCATTGATCATAACAACTTTCACAAATGTGTATATTATGATTTTCATTATCTTTGTTGGAAAAATATCCCCAATTTTTATTAATCTCAACAAAGTCTACTTTAGGAAATTCCCTATTTTCTGCAATGACTCTTCCACACATATTACAGCAAATTCTGTCTTTCGACTTTTTAATTCGATATTTTCTTCGAAAATTATTCATCCCATTACCCCTTGTACATATATATTTTAGTCTAGTAGAATCAAACTTTCTATATATATTATAATAGGTTCTCAGGCCTGTGTACAGAGGTAATATTTAGAGGGTAAAAAAATATTTACTCTTACTCTAAAATAACTTCATTGCTTTTTCGACAACATTTTCTACTGTAAATCCAAACTCTTTAAATAATTTTTCACCAGGAGCAGAAGCACCAAATCTATCAAGGCCGATAACGTCTCCATCTAATCCAACATATTTATACCAACCAAAAGTTGTAGCAGCTTCAACAGCTAATCTTTTTCTTACTTCTTTTGGTAAAACAGATTCTTTATAAGCATCCTCTTGTTGATCAAAGAGTTCAAAGGATGGCATACTTACCACTCTTGCATCTACACCCTGCTCTTTCAGCTTAGCATGTGCTTCATATATTAATTGAACCTCTGATCCACTAGCCATAAGAATCATATCTGGTGTCTCTTTTTGTGAATCTAATAAAACATATCCACCTTTTAAGGCATCTTTACTTGATTCTTTAAGTTGTGGTAAGTTTTGTCTTGTTAATACTAAAGCCGTTGGCTCACTTTTAGAAGTTACAGCAAAGTACCATCCCGCTGCTGTTTCAGTTGCATCAGCAGGTCTAAACACAATATAATTAGGCATACTTCTTAAAGCTGCTAATTGCTCTATTGGTTCATGAGTTGGTCCATCTTCTCCAACCCCTATACTATCATGGGTTAAAACATAAATCATTGGTATTTCCATTAAAGATGCTAACCTAGCCATTGGTTTAAAATAATCACTAAACACAAAGAAAGTAGATACATATACCATCAACCCGCCATGTAAATACATTCCATTTCCTATAGCTGCCATAGCCATTTCTCTAACACCGAAATGTAGATTTCTACCTGTATAATCTTTACTTGAAAAACTGCCTTCACCATTCATAAATGTTTTAGTAGATGGTGATAAATCTGCAGACCCACCAATTAAGTTAGGAATTTTATCTTTTAATCTATTAATTAATTCACCAGAAACATTTCTAGTAGCCATAGGCTTATCTTCAAAGGCCCAGAAAGCATCATCTTCCATTAAATCTACTGGTAATTCTTTTGAGAAATACATATCCCATTCTTTTGCTTTTTCAGGATAACTGTTTCTATATTCTTGGAATTTTTCATTCCATTTATTTTCTTTTTCTTCACTTTCTTTTCTTAAGGCTTCCATATGAGAATAAACTTCTCCAGGTACATGGAAATCTTCTTCACTTACCCATTCTAAATATTCTCTGGCACAAACAATATTATCTGCTCCTAATGGTTCTCCGTGAGCACTTGCTTTTCCTTGTTTGTTTGGACATCCATATCCTATTTGAGTTTTAACTTCAATTAAAGTAGGTCTTTCCAAGTCTGCTTTTGCTTCTTCAATAGCCTTGCCAATAGCAACTAGATCATTACCATCTTCAACTTTTAATACTTGAAAACCAAAAGCTTCAAATCTTTTACCTACATTTTCAGTAAAGGCAATATCTGTATCACCTTCTATTGAAATATTGTTAGAATCATAGAAAATAATTAACTTTCCTAATTTTAATGTTCCTGCTAATGAAGCGGCTTCAGAAGAAATTCCTTCCATCATACACCCATCGCCAGCTAAAACATAAGTATAATGATTCATAACATCATAATTGTTTTCATTGAATTTTGCAGCCAAATGAGCTTCTGACATAGCCATACCAACAGCAGTAGCTAAACCAGCACCTAATGGTCCTGTGGTTGTTTCAACACCAACAGTATGTCCAAACTCTGGATGTCCTGGCGTTTTACTACCCCATTGTCTAAACTCTTGTAAATCTTCAATTTCTAATCCGTATCCAAATAAATGAAACAATGAATAAAGTAACATAGAACCATGTCCTGCAGATAACACAAAACGGTCTCTATTAATCCAATTAGGATTTTTAGGATTATGATTCATATGATTAGCCCATAATTCATAAGCCATAGGCGCCGCACCCATTGGTAATCCTGGATGACCTGAATTAGCCTTTTGAATGGCATCAGCAGAAAGTAAACGAATAGTATTAATAGTCAAATTATCTATAGATTTCATTGACATCCTCCTTGAACATTTATAATTTAAAGTCCTTAAACTTTATTTACCGAAAGTATTTTCATTAGCATTGTATCACATATAATCAGAAACGCAAGTGCCTTTACCTATTTTTGTATAATTACTTGCTAAATATACTAATAATGTAGAATTTCCAAAGCATAATGCACAGAGGAAAGAGTACTTGAATCAAAACGTTCATTCTCTTTAAAGATACAATTTAAATCAAGGAATTTACATATCTCCACATGTATACCCTAAAGCAAAGCCTAGGGGTATTGTATATAAGATTAGACAGCGTAGCCAAGGATGGCGTAGCTCGACTCTTTTCCCCAAGGATGGGGAAGGGTCGATTAATTTTATATACAATACCCCTAGGCTCTACCCTAGCAAAATAAATTTTTACGCCTCATCATTACCAATTCTATTACGATAATACTTCTCAAGCTTCGCCTTAACCAATTCATCAATAACGGTCATTTTCTTACCTGTTAACAATTCAATCCCCTCATCAATGGTTTCAATGGCATAAACATGAAATTTCTCTTTCTTAATATCCTCAAGAATCTCATCATTCAAAATAAGCTCCTCAACATTATCTCTAGGAATAATAACCCCTTGCTTACCTGTCAATCCATTGGTCTTACACACGTCATAAAACCCTTCAACTTTTTCAGTCACCCCACCTATTGGCTGTATATTCCCTCTTTGATCTACAGAACCAGTTACTGCTAGATATTGCTTAATTGGTACTTCCGATAAACTTGATAAAATAGCATATAATTCAGTTGAAGAGGCACTATCACCATCAATACTAGAATAATTTTGTTCAAAACAAAGACTACAAGTTAAAGATAAAGGTTTTTCCTGGGCGTATTTTTGTCCTAAATACCCAGATAAAATATTAATACCCTTATTATGAATACTTCCACTAAGTCCAGCCTCTTTTTCAATGTTAATCATGCCACTTTGGCCCATATAAGTTGTAGCAGTAATCCTTGTAGGTTTGCCAAAAGTACTCTCACCATAACTCATTACTGCAAGACCATTTATTTGACCAACCTTGGAATTATTGAAATCTATCTTGATTTTATTGCTTGTTATCATTTCATGGGTTTTATTTTTAATAAAATTAACTCTTTTTTCTTTTTCATTTATGGTTTTTTTAATATGCTCTTCATAAATTTTATCCTCGCCATCTTTTCTCGCCCAATAATCTGCTTCCTCTAATAAATTTTCAATATTACTAATTTTAGTAGATAACTTAAATCTATTCCCTGCTAATTTTGAAGAATAACTTAATACTCTTTTTTTGCCTTTTTCATTAATAGGTAACAAGTTTTTTTCTTTAATATACTTTTCAATATATGTTTCATACTCTTTTATAGATTGGTCTGTTTTGGTCATTTCATAATCAAATTCTACTAGTACTTTAAACAGTTTGGAAAAATCATCATCATAATAATACAGTAACTGATACAGTCTTTGATTTCCAAGTAAAATAATTTTTATATTCAAAGGTATAGCCTCTGGTGTTACAGACTTTAACGGAACACCGCCTAATTTTTCTCGAATATTCTCGAATTCAATTTTCTCAGTTAGCAATGACTTTTTAATAAAATCCCATACAAAGGATGTTGTTAAAACATCACTGGCATTTATTATTAGATAACCCCCATTGGCTTGGTGTAAAACACCGGCTTGAATTTTACTAAAATCTGTTACCAAATTACCTAATTCATTATCAAACTCTACTCTTCCAACAATATTGTTGTAATTTGTATTAATACAATTTACGATTGGCGCTCCCTCTAACTCACTGTTATCTACTAATAAATTAACTGAGTATTTTTTAGGCACCTCATCGTCCTCTTTTACGATACTATTTAATAAGGCTTTCAAATCATCGTTATCACTTTCTTCTTTATTGATTAAAACATTTATTTGACTTATTAAATCATCTTTTAAGTCTATTAAATATTTACTTATTTTATTATACTCTTTATATTCCATTATTAAGTTTTCAATGATGGTATCAATAATATTTAAGATTGTTTTATCTTCATACTCTTTTACCCTGTTATCTGCCTCTTTTTTATATTCTTTTACCTTATCCATAATCATTTCAGATTCTTCTTCAATACTAGTAAGGTTATTTATAATTTTATCTTGATCTTCTACACTTAAATCATCATAGGTTTTTTCACTTATTTTTTTCCCCTCTATAACAGGAACAAAATAAAGACCTCCATCAGAAATTTGAGTATAGAATCCTAACTCTTTTGCACGGTCTTTTATATATTTTAATAGTTTTTCACCCTCATCATAATAACTCTCTTTTATTTTTTCAACAGCTTCTTTATACTCTTCTGATTCCACACACTCATTAATTTCATTTAGCAATCTTTCTATTGTAAAGGAAACATCGTCTCTAAACTGTCTACCCTTACCAGCAGGTAAACTTATGGCAATCGGCTTTAGCTCATTTTTAAAATTGTACACATAACACCAATCATTAGGAACAGGTTGGGATTTTGATAATTCTTCCAGATATTGAATTAAATATTGTTTCTTGTGTGTCCCTACTTCGCCTGTCAAATAGATGTTATACCCCTTAGAATTAACCCTTAGTCCAAAATCCAAAGTCTCTATAGCTTTTTCTTGCCCTAAAAACTTATCCTGAACTTCACTTTCCATATCATTGATTTTCAGATTCTTACTTAGATCATTTATACATAAATCTTCATAAGAGACTTTAAGTTTTCTTTTCATGAATTCACTCCCTCCTGAGTGGTGTTTATAGCTATACTTTATTCTATACATTTGATAGTTGTACTGTTATCAAATTTGAAAATTTATTTTTAAAGAACTATAATTACCTATAGGTTATATAGGAATTATTTATCCTTTCTTGAGGATGTATGAGATTCAATTCTTTATATTATATGAAATCTATAGCTAGGCTCAGAATAACAACGTAAAAAAGTGGTTATGAAGAATAAATTCTTCATAACCACTTTTCATCACTAAGTATTTTTCCACATAATTACGGCATGTTCTACTGGTTTTGTATAATAATTTCTGCGCAGTCCTATCTCCTCAAAGCCTAAATCTTTATATAACTTTCGAGCAATTATATTGCTTTCTCTTACTTCAAGGGTGTATCTATCAATTCCCTTCTTTTTTCCTGCTTTTATCAACTCTTGAACCATTAATTTGCCAATCCCTTTACCTCTATAGGTCTTTCTAATAGCAATATTGGTAATATGACCTTCATCATAAATTTTCCATATACCACCATAACCAATAACTTCATTATTAGAAATAGCAACTATATAGAGGGCTAGTTTATTAACCAATTCATCTTCAAAAGCTTTTTTTGTCCATGGATTTGTAAAAGACATTTCTTCTATTTCAACAATTTGATCAATATCTTCTAAGATCATCCCTCTAAAACTTATCATTACTGACCCGCCTTAATTTTTTCTTCATATTCTCTTTCCGCTTGTGACTTTCTTAAATAAACAGGTGCAAAATCATTGCCACTAACTGTATTATTACTTGATAAGTAATCAAGAGCCAACGCACCAATAGAACTTGCACGTTGTTTCATCAGATGTATAGGTGCAAAGCTATTGGCCATACCACTTTCTTCAATAAGACTTTTATAGATTTCAACACCATCACCAAGAAAAATCACTTTACGATTATATCCACAAAGTACTTCTAAAATTTCATTAATATCCACAGCCATACTCTCTGATAACTTTTTAAGTTTGCTATCTTCATATTCATAAAGTGCCGTATATACTTGATTTCTCTTAGCATCCATTATTGGACAAATAATAGCTTCATTATCATAAATATTATATGCTAAGCCATCTAAAGTTGGGACACTAATAATCGGCTTGTTAAGTGCTAAAGCAAGTCCCTTAGCCGTAGCTGCCCCTATTCGAAGCCCAGTAAATGAACCAGGTCCTTCAGAAACTGCAATTGCATCTAAAGAACTCAGTTCAAGACCAATACTCTTATTCATCTCATAAATCATTGGCATCAAAGTCTGGGAATGGGTTTTCTTACAATTTACTGTATACTCACTTATCAAATCATACTTATCCACTACTGCCACTGAAGATGTAAGGCCTGAACTATCTATCGCTAAAATTTTCATAAAAACCTCCAAAGTAATCCTAGATTCAAATCATAGTTTATATCTATTAATACGCTTTTATAATTAATTAACTTGGCTAAAGGACCAAGTTATTAACTGTTACCTTCCGATAATCCAATCCCTTTTCCAAATCCTTTTCAATATAAATCCAAATGGCATCCTCTGGAATAATTTCTTCTACTAAATTGGCCCATTCCACCAAGGATACCCCATTACCAAAAAAATACTCCTCATAACCAATCTCATCCATTTCTTCTATATGACTAATTCTATAGACATCAAAATGATAAAAAGGTATTCTTCCTTCATCATATTCGTTAACAATGGTATAAGTTGGACTACTAATATGTTCATCAATCTCTAAGCCTTTTGCAAAGCCTTGTGTAAAAGTTGTTTTACCAACACCTAAATCTCCAATCAAGCAAAAAACTTGTCCTTTTTTTGATTGACCTCCAAGTTTTTTACCTATTTCAAAGGTTTCTGCCGATGAAAGTGTTTCATAAATCATATATCTCACCTTACTTTATAAAATACCCCCGCTAACAAAGCGAGGGTCTAATTTTTATTATTACTTAATCTTCTTTATTCCTTTTAACTTATGAGGCACTTCTTTATTCAATACTTCTAATATATTATGAATTTCCTTTTCACAGTCTTTCATTGGTAGAATAAACGCTACCTTTTTACTGAAAAAAAATAATAAGGCATTTTTCGTTTGTTCAATTTTTGTAAAATCCATCCACGAATAATTAAATTCATTATGATCTTGAGAAATATTCAAACCCGTTTCGTTAATCACATAGTTAAATGGTTTTTTATAAGCAGGGTTTAATAATATCTGTCTTTTTGCTTTAAGTCTAAGAGATAGTGGTGTAAAAAATGTATAAAACAATCCTACAACCAGTAACATTATGGAAAATGTTGTATCACCCCACGTTAAGGAAAAAGGAAATAAAATTAAACAACTTATACTAAAAAAAATATATATTACACTTATAACTCTTTTATATTCACAATGCAAAAGAAAATGATACATATCTTTTTCTTCTATTTTTACTTCTAAAGAAATTTCATTAACACTAGACATTCAATCTTCCTTTGTATAATATTTTTATCTCTTATTATTATATGTGAATCATTTTCCAATTGCAAGAACAAAGTGACTTACTGTGATAAACCAGTGAGCTCTACAACTTCATTGTTAAAGAAATTCTCTTTTTAGGAACATCCACACCCATAACCTTTACTTCAACAACATCTCCAACACTAACTGCTTCTAACGGATGTTTGATGTACTTTTCAGTAATTTGAGAAATATGAACAAGTCCATCTTGATGTACACCAATATCTACGAAGGCACCAAAATCTATAACATTTCTAACAACACCTTTAAGTATCATACCTTCTTGTAAATCTTCCATCTCTAATACATCTGTTCTAAGAATTGGCTTAGGCATTTCTTCCCTAGGGTCACGACCAGGTTTTTCCAACTCTTTTATAATATCCTCTAATGTTGGTACCCCTAATGCAATTTTTTCTGCTAGTGTACTTATGTCTGTTACTTTACTTTTAATATCTTTTAACTTGTTCTCTTTTATATCACTAGGCGTATAACCTAACATCTCTAATAATTTAATGGTATGTTCATAAGACTCCGGATGTACACCAGTATTATCTAATGGTTGCTGTCCATCACTAATTCTTAAAAATCCTGCACACTGTTCATAAGCCTTAGGCCCAAGTTTGGCTACTTTTAAGAGTTCTTTTCTATTTTTAAATAATCCATTTTCTTCTCTATGGTTCACAATATTTTTAGCAATGGCTTTGCTAATCCCAGAAATGTACTCAAGTAAAGATGGTGATGCTGTATTCAAATCAACACCCACCTTGTTAACACAATCCTCAACAACGCCACCTAAAGTTTCACTCAATTTTTTCTGGTTCATATCATGCTGGTATTGTCCTACGCCAATGGATTTTGGATCTATTTTTACCAACTCTGCAAGAGGATCTTGTAATCTTCTCCCTATAGAAACAGCACTTCTTAATGCCACATCAAACTCAGGAAACTCTTCTGTCCCTAATTTACTAGCTGAGTATACTGAAGCGCCTGCTTCATTAACAATAATATACTTAATATCTTTGTCTATTTCTTTTAGCATTTCTGCCGTAAATAACTCTAACTCTCTAGAGGCAGTCCCATTACCAATGGCAACAATTTGAACATTATATTGATTGATAAACCCTTTTAAGACTACTTTAGATTTTTCAATTTCATTCTTTGGTGGTGTGGCATAGACAACACTTGTTTCTAGAACTTTTCCTGTTCCATCTATAACAGCAACTTTACACCCTGTTCGATATGCAGGGTCAAGGGCTAATACAATCTTCCCTGCAATAGGTGGTTGCATCAATAACTGTTCAAGATTCTTTCCAAAAACTTTAATAGCGCCTTCTTCTGCTTTTTCTGTCAACTCATTACGAATCTCTCTTTCTATAGATGGGGCAATAAGCCTTCTATAGCTGTCTACAATAACCTCTTTTAAAAGTTCCATTATGGTTATATCTTCCGTTGTAATCACTTGAGCTTCAATAAATCTAAGGATTGTTTCTTCAGGATCTTGTATCTTCACCATTAAAACTTTTTCTTTTTCCCCTCTATTGATGGCAAGTATTCTATGGCCTACAATCTTAGCAATACTCTCTTCATACTCATAATACATTTCATAAACAGTAGAAGCCTCTTTATCTTTCGCTTGGGATACAATCTTACCATCTTTAAAAGTCATTCTTCTAATGGTTTTTCTATACTCAGCATTATCAGAAATCATCTCAGCAATAATATCTTTAGCCCCTTGTAAAGCCTCTTCAACCGTATTAACCTCTTTTTCTGAATTAATATAGTCACTAGCTAATGCTTCAAGAGAAAGGATCTTGTCCTGATTAAAAATAACCATAGCCAGCGGCTCTAACCCTTTTTCCTTAGCAATGGTTGCTTTTGTTCTACGCTTAGGTCTATAAGGTCTATACAAATCGTCTACTTCTACAAGCGTTTTAGCACCACTAATTTGTGCTTTTAGTTCATCTGTCAACTTCCCTTGTTCATCAATACTTTTAATAACCTGTTCTTTCTTCTCTTCAAGATTTCTAAGGTATACCAACCTTTCATGAAGATCCCTTAAAACTTCATCACTTAAAGAGCCCGTTACCTCTTTTCTATACCTAGCAATAAAAGGAATGGTATTTCCTTTATCAATTAAATCCACCGTATTATCAATCTGCCACTTATTAATCTGAAATTCCTCTTGAAGTTGCTTTAAAATATCCATATCAAAATACTCCTTATCTCTGAATGTTCTTAGTTTTTATTATAGAAGAACAACAATCCATTTACAACAATAAATTAAAAAATGCAAAACATCTAACAAAACTATGCTATGCAAACTCAACCCATATTCCCAAAAACACTAAAAATGCCAAGAGCCTCATTCCCAAACACTCTCCCAAAAGAAAAGCCTAGGGGTATTGTATATAAGATTAAACAGCGGAGCCACGGATGGCGTAGCTCGACCCTCTTATCCAAGAATGGATAAGGGTCGATAAATCTTATATACAATACCCCTAGGCAAGACCCGAGCATCTTTAAATCTTTTTTTCTAATTTATTCACCTAATTTAAATGCCTCATGAATCACATTAACCGCTTCTTTAGCATACTTCTCTTCAATTAAAACAGTAATCTTAATTTCAGAAGTAGAAATCATATGAATATTAATCCCTGCATCATATAACGCTTCAAACATCATAGTCGCAACACCTGCATTAGACTGCATACCTGCACCTACAATAGAAACCTTACATACATCTTTCGCAAACTCAACTCGTTGAGCCGTTAACTTATCCATTTTACTTTGAATAATTTCCACTGCTTCATCCACATTGTCTTCCGCTACTGTAAAAGAAATATCTTTAGTACCATCACGACCAATAGATTGTAATATAATATCTACATTAATATTGTGTTTTGACATTAGAGAAAACAATTGAAAAGCTTTACCTGGTTCATCTTTTAATCCTACAACAGCAATTCTAGCCGTATTTTTATCTGCAACAACGCCACTTACGAGCATTTTTTCCATCTTACATTCCTCCTTAACTACTGTACCTTCTGTATCATTTAAGCTTGATCTCACTACTAAATCTACATTGTATTTTTTTGCCAGTTCAACAGAACGGTTATGAAGAACCTTTGCACCTAATGTAGCCAACTCTAACATTTCATCATAAGTTATTTCTTCTAATTTTTTAGCATCAGCTACTACTCTTGGATCCGCTGTGTATACGCCATCAACATCTGTATAAATTTCACATTTATCTGCATTTAATGCCGCTGCTAATGCAACTGCTGTTGTATCAGAACCACCTCTACCTAGTGTGGTAAAATCATCAAAACGATTCACACCTTGAAAACCTGCAACAACAACAATATTTTTTCGATCAAGTTCTGCATTAATTCTTTCAGAATCTATTCTTTTTAGTCTTGAATTGCTATAAACTGAAGTTGTGTTAATGCCTACTTGAAAAGCATTAAGGGAAACTGCTGGATATCCTAATGACTCAAGAGCCATCGCCATTAATGCAACAGACTGTTGCTCACCAGTCGTTAGTAACATATCCATCTCTCTTTTTGATGGTTTTGGATTGTATTCTTTTGCCTTTTCTATTAAATCATCTGTTGTATCTCCTTGAGCGGACAATACGACTACAACTTGATGACCTGCTTCATAATCTTTTATTATTTTTTTAGCAACATTAAAAACTCTTTCTTTGTTTGCTACAGAGCTTCCACCGAATTTTTTAACGATTAGCAAACCAATTCCTCCTTTAAATTAACTAATTCTTCAAGAAATATTCCATAAGTCTATAACCATCCTCTTGTTTGTTACCGCTTCTTTCCCCATCTTTTTCACTATACATAAATGTATTACTTACTTGTTTTGTACTATTATAAATAAGATAAGGTACTGGGCTTGACGTATGGGTTCTTATACTAATAGGTGTTGGATGATCAGGTAAAAACATTAATTTATAATCTATATTTGACTTATCTAAATCTTCTACAATTGGACCAATTATTTTTTCATCAATTAATTCTATTGCTTTGATCTTATCCTTTAAGTTTCCTTGATGACCACATTCATCTGGTGCTTCAATATGAACATATACAAAATCACAATCGTCTTTAATAACATCAAGAGCTGCCTTGGCTTTACCTGGGTAATTGGTATGAAGGGTTCCAGTTGCACCTTCAACTTTAAGAACCTTCATCTCTGCACCTATGGCAATACCTTTTAATAAGTCTACTGCAGAAATCATTGCACCTTTTACACCAAACTTTTCTTCAAATGGTGTTAGTATGGGCTTTGTTCCTGCACCCCAAAACCACATTGAGTTGGCAGGGTTTAATCCTTTTTTAACACGTTCAATATTAATGGGATGATTGTTTAAAATCTCATAACTTTTCTCCATCATTTCTGAGAAAATACCCTCTGTTGAAAGATACTCACCAATCTCTTTTCCTAAAATATCATGAGGTGGTGTAAAATCTAAAAGCTTGCCTTCTTTCCACACTAATAAATGGCGATAACTTGTTCCACAATAGAATTTATACGCTTCTGTTTCAAAAGCTTTTTTCAAATCTTCTAATAAAATACTGGCTTCTTCTGTTGTAATTTCTGAAGCACTGTGATCTATTATCTTTTTATTTTTATAGTCACTTGTATCATCTAATGTTACAAGATTAACTCTTAAACTAATATCATCCTCTTTTAAAGGCACACCAATACTTAAAGCCTCTAATGGTGAACGACCTGTATAGTACTCTCTTGGATTATATCCAAGAACAGATAAATTGGCTGTATCACTTCCTGGATCCATTCCTGTAGGGATGGTATTGACTAGCCCAACCTCACTTTTTAATGCAAGCTTATCTACATTTGGCGTTTTAGCAGCTTCAATAGGTGTTAATCCATTTAATTCTTCTATTGGCTCATCGGCCATTCCATCGCCTAAAACTAATATATATTTCATATCCTAACCTCCAAGAAATTAGTTTTCCACTCTAATAACGCTTAATACAGCATCCTCACTTGTTAACGCCCTGAGTTGTTCAACTTTTTTATTAAGCTCACCTTCAGCTTCTTCTTCAGTAATAATTGCAAACTCATTATCTATTTCTTCCAATTGAACAATTTGTATTGCACCAAAAAGCTTTTGAACATTAACATTCATATCTGAAGAACTACCCTTGATTCTTATAAAATATTGAGTTGGTACTTCTTTAATTTCCATAAGCCCCATTTTTTCAGTACTCCAGAAAGACATAATATTTCTTTCTAAATGCTTAGCCGCATCTACAACATCGGCTACTACTGCACTGGCAGTTGGAAGCTTTCCTGCACCTTTACCATAGAACATTACATCTCCAATAACATTGCCTTTAACAAATATGGCATTGAAAACATCATGGACATTAGCAAGGGGATGACCACTCCCTAGCATCATAGGTGCTACTCTTGCATAAACTCTTTGATCCACTTTTTTGCTTGTGGCTAATAATTTTATATCTAATCCAAGATATTTTGCATATTGCATATCTGTATCCGTAATTTTTGTGATACCTTCTGTGTAAATATCTTCAAAATCTACTTGCATACCAAAAGCCAATGAAGATAAAATAGCAATTTTTCTACAAGCATCATGACCTTCTACATCAGCAGCAGGATTTCTCTCAGCATATCCTTTTTCTTGAGCTTCTTTTAAAACTGAATCAAAAGCCAAACCTTCTTTTGACATTTTTGATAATATATAATTTGTTGTTCCATTTAAAATACCAGTGATCTCATAAATTTCATCAGCCGTTAAAGATTGATTAAGTGGTCTAATAATAGGAATACCGCCACCAACACTGGCTTCAAATAGGAAGTTAATATTTTTGTCTTTTGCAATTTGTAAAAGTTCTGCACCATGTTTTGCAACCAATTCTTTATTAGAAGATACAACACTCTTTCCTTTAAGTAATGCTTCTTTTACGAATGTATAAGCTGGCTCAACACCACCCATAACTTCAACAATAACTTTTACACTATCATCATTAATGATAACATCATAATCATGTACAATAACTTTTTGAATTGGGTCCCCTTCAAAATCCTTTAAATCTAATACATATTTAATATTAATTTCTTGTCCTGCCCTTTTGTTAATACTGTCTCTGTTAGTATTTAAAACTTCTACAACACCTGAACCTACTGTTCCGTATCCTAGTATGGCTATATTTACCATATGAAATCACTCCCTAGCTAATATTTTTATTTGATGAACGCCATCTAACGATTCTATACTTCTTATAATATCTTCAATGTCTCCAGTTGTTGGTAGCACTTCAACACTAATGGTCAAATTGGCTACTCCATTAATAGGTATACTTTGATGGATTGTAAGTATATTAGCATTATAATTGGCTATATTATTTAACAATTTGGCCAGCAACCCTGGTTCATCATCCATCTTCAATCCTATTGTTATGGTCTTCCCTCTAATGTTTTCATAAAAAGGAAAAATAGTATCCTTATATTTATAAAAAGAACTACGACTAATGCCCACTTGATCAACAGCCTCTTGTATGGTCATAGCCTTCTCAGATTCCAAAAGCTTTTTAGCCTCAACTACCTTCAAAAATACCTCTGGCAAAGCTTTCTTCTTAATAATATAATAATTGACATTATCTGGCATATGATCACCTGCCTTTGTCTTTCTAGTATATACATATGTTTTTCTAAGAAAGATGTTATCATATATCACTTTTTTTTGCAAGTTTTTTTATGTTAATTTTCATCCGCTAATAAAAGCTAAGAATTTAACAATTCAGCCCCTACATAGAATTAGCTTTTCATCATTTTTTTAACCCAGAAAAAGAAATTATTAAGTTATCTTGCACAGAGCTTCAAGGATAATATACTAGGTTTGGCGTCGACCGATCGAAGAGTAAGGCAGCCAAGCCTAGTATATTGTCCTTGAAGCGGCCCCAATATTTCTAGATTTAACGT
>NZ_SMAL01000008.1:20094-122395 GCF_004342165.1 Natranaerovirga pectinivora
GATAATATACTAGGTTTGGCGTCGACCGATCGAAGAGTAAGGCAGCCAAGCCTAGTATATTGTCCTTGAAGCGGCCCCAATATTTCTAGATTTAACGTCTACTTAATTTTTAAACACATAAAAAATAATAAACTATCAAATATTTCACATAGCTTCAAGGACAATATACTAGGTTCGGCGTCGACCGATCGAAGAGTAAGGCAGCCAAGCCTAGTATATTGTCCTTGAAGCGGCCCCAGCAACCATTATTGAAGCGGTCAAATCTATCCAAAAAAAAACCATACACCCAAAGGCATATGGCTCAATCCAATATTCTAAACTTCAGCAGCCTGTAATAACTCTGCTTGTTCCTCTTCACTAACAATCTTATCAATATCAATCAAAATAATCATTCTCTTATCTACTTTAGCAAGACTCTTTATGTACTGTCTATTAATTCCAGAAACAATCTTAGGCGTCTCTTCAACATTCTCTTCATTAATATTTAAAATCTCTTGCACTGAATCCACTACAAATCCAATCTTCATTCCATTTGTATAAGTAACGATAACTTTAGTATTATCATCTATACCCCTTTTGTTTAAGTTAAATTTCTTTCTTAAACTATAAATAGGAAGTACCTCTCCCCTTAGATTAATAACCCCTTCAATATATTCAGGGGTATTAGGCACCTTAACCACTTCTTGATATTTTTCAATAACAAAAACCTTCATAATATCAATACCATATTCTTCTTCATCAATTCTAAATACTACTTGTTGTATTACTGACATAAGCTTCACTCCTTCTTTTGAATTAGTTTGTATTTGCGTTATACCATTTTAAATACGCATTCATAAACAAATCAATATTACCATCCATAACACTGGAAACATTGCCTGTTTCTTCATTGGTTCTATGATCTTTTACCATATTATATGGATGCATTACATATGATCTTATTTGACTACCCCAGCCAATTTCTTTAACTTCTCCTCTAATGCCTTGGAGCTTATCCATTTGCTCTTGTTGCTTTAATTCAAACAACTTTGCCTTTAACATTTTCATTGCTCTATCTTTGTTCTTATGTTGAGACCTTTCATTTTGACACTGTACAACAGTATTAGTTGGTATATGGGTAATACGAATTGCTGAATCAGTGGTATTAACATGTTGTCCACCTGCACCACTTGATCGATAGGTATCTATTCTTAGTTCATCTGGGTTAATCTCAATATCTACATCATCATCTATTTCTGGTAGGACATCACAGGATGCAAAGGATGTATGTCTTCTTCCTGAAGAATCAAAAGGAGATATACGCACCAAACGATGTACACCTTTTTCAGACTTTAAATAGCCATATGCATTTTCTCCATTAATTTGAATGGTAACAGATTTGATGCCTGCTTCCTCACCATCTAAATAATCAAGTGTTTCAACAGAGTACCCTTTTTTATCAGCCCATCTTGAATACATTCTAAATAGCATACTCACCCAATCACAAGATTCTGTTCCACCTGCTCCAGCATGTAACGTTAATATTGCATTATTAGAGTCATATTCACCTGATAATAAGGTATTAATTCTTAATGTCTCATAGTGGTCAATAAATACATCAAGACTTTCTTTTACTTCATTAATTAAATCTTGATCCTCTTCTTCCATGCCCATTATAATTAATGTTTCCACATCTTCAAACTCACTCTTAATACTTTCATAGGTTTCTATTTGATTTTTTAATGATTTTATTTCTTTTAATATTTTTTGAGATTCTTCAGGATTCGCCCAAAACTCTGGATCAGAAGTTGTATTCTCAAGTTCTTCTAATTTCTCTTCTTTCCTTGCCAAGTCAAAGAGAGTCCCTCATCTCTATTAATGGTTTTTTGTAATTATTTAACGATTGTTTGTACTGTTCTAATTCTACCATAAATACACCTCTACTTATAAAAATATTTAGCATAAGCTAGGATTACTAATCCTAGCTTATCATAAAACATCTATCTTCCACAACAATATTTAAACTTTTTACCACTTCCACAAGAACAATCGTCATTTCTACCAATTTTTGCAGAAGTTCTTTTGTATGGTTCTTTTGCAGTGGGTTCGCCACGGTTTGTTGATGTCACTTGGGCAACACGTTCTCTTTCTACTTTTTGCTCAATTCTTATATGGAATAAAATTCTAACAGTATCTTCTTTTATCCCTTCACTCATTTCATCGAACATTTCATAACCAACAAATCTATATTCTACTAATGGATCTCTTTGTCCATAGGCTCTTAAACCAATACCTTGTCTCATTTGATCCATATTGTCTATATGATCCATCCATTTTTTATCAATGGCTTTTAATAATACAACACGTTCTAACTCTCTAATTTGTTCAATATTATCAAATTGTTTTTCTTTTTCTTCATATAGTTTAATGGCTTCTTCTTTTAATTTTGCTTTTAGAGTAGATTTTTTAATATCTTCTCTTTCATCTTCAGTAATATCAATCCCACCAAATGGAATAATACTCTCTAATTGTTCTCTTAATCTAACAATATCCCAGTCTTCAGGTAATTGATCGTCACCTATATAGAAATCTACTGTACTTTCTATAATGTCTTCTGCCATTTTAAGAATATACTCACGCATATTATCTCCATTAAGAACTTTTAATCTTTCTTCATAGATAATTTCACGTTGTTCATTCATAACACGGTCATATTCTAATAAATGTTTACGAATAGAAAAGTTATTGCTTTCTACTTTTTTCTGTGCTCTTTCAATTGCTTTCGTTAACATATTATGTTGAATTGGTTCACCTTCAGGCAACTTTAATGTGTTAAACATTCCTGTTAACTTATCAGAACCAAATAATCTCATAAGATCATCTTCAAGGGATATATAAAATCTTGATTCCCCTGGATCACCTTGACGACCAGCACGTCCTCTTAACTGATTGTCAATACGTCTAGATTCATGTCTTTCTGTACCGATGATTTTTAAACCACCTAGTTCTTTAACACCTTCACCAAGCTTAATGTCCGTACCACGACCAGCCATATTCGTTGCGATTGTAATAGCGCCTTTTAGACCTGCATCTGCTACGATTTCTGCCTCTTTTTCATGGTATTTGGCATTAAGTACTTTATGAGGTACCCCACGTCTTTTTAACAATTTACTTAATTCTTCAGAATTATCAATTGTAATGGTACCAACAAGTACAGGTTGACCTTTTTCATAGGCTTCTTTGATTTCATCGGCTACTGCATTAAATTTTTCATTATGTGTTTTATAAACCACATCTGGTTGGTCAATTCTTGCAACAGGTTTATTGGTTGGTATTACAATTACATCCATATTATAGATGTCTCTGAATTCTTCCTCTTCTGTTAAAGCTGTACCTGTCATACCAGATTTTTTAGAGTATTTGTTAAAGTAATTTTGGAAAGTAATAGTTGCTAATGTTTTACTTTCTTTTCTTACTTTTACCCCTTCTTTTGCTTCTATTGCTTGATGTAATCCATCAGAATATCGACGTCCAGGCATTAAACGACCTGTAAATTCATCTACAATTACTATTTCTTCTTCATTAACAACATAATCCTTGTCTTTATGCATTAAATAATGTGCTTTTAATGCGATGATTATATGATGTTGAATTTCCATATTTTCTGGATCTGCTAAATTCTCAAGTTTGAAATATTCTTCAACTTTTTTAGTACCTTGATCCGTTAAATTCACATTTTTAGCTTTTTCATCAACGACGAAGTCGCCTTCTTCTTCAATTTCTTCCTTCATTAAAGCAGCCATCTTAGTCATTTCACCCAGTATTTTACCTTTTTGCAATCTTCTTGCTAAAAAGTCCGCTGCTGTATATAATCCTGTTGATTTATTCGTTGAACCAGAGATAATAAGAGGTGTTCTTGCCTCGTCAATTAAAACAGAGTCAACCTCATCAATAATAGCGTAATTCAACTCTCTTTGAACTCTTTCTTCCTTATATATAACCATATTATCTCTTAGATAATCAAATCCATATTCATTGTTTGTTCCATAAGTAATATCACAAGCGTATGCTTCTCTTCGCTCTTTGTTCTCGATGCCATTAGTGATGACACCCACTGTTAAGCCAAGAAATTCGTGAACTTTTCCCATCCACTCAGCATCACGAGTAGCTAGGTAATCATTAACCGTTACAATATGAACACCTTTGCCTTCTAATGCATTCAAATATGCTGGTAATGTTGATACTAAGGTTTTACCTTCCCCTGTTTTCATCTCAGATATACGTCCTTGATGTAGAATAATACCACCCATAAGCTGAACAGGATAGTGGCGCATACCCAGAACTCTTTTTGCTGCTTCTCTAACAACAGCAAATGCTTCTATTAATATATCATCTAGAGTTTCATTATTTTGTAGACGTTTTTTAAACTCTTCCGTTTTATTTCTTAATTGATCATCTGATAGCTTTTCAAATTCAGGCTCTAATGCTTCTATTTTATCTACTAAAGGGAGAACTCTTTTGATTTCACGTTCACTATGAGTTCCAAAGATTTTATCTATAATCCTCATTTTACATTCACCTTCCAAATTTTGTTAACAATCTTTGTATTTTTTTATACAATTTTAATTGTACCATTTTAGTTATTAGTATTCAACAATTAAATCATGTGAAAATTTTAATCAGAAAGTCTTTATTTAAGTTTTATCTATTACTAAAACTTTTATGTATTGTCAGCCCTTTAATAAAATGAATATATTTTATTAGAATTCAATCCCTTTACGACTCTTTACTCCTGTTGAATAATAATGCTTAACTTCCTTCATTTCTGTTACTAGGTCTGCTTTTTCTATAAGCTCACTAGGACAATCCCTACCAGTTAAAACCAATTCCATTTTATTCGGTTTTTTTGCCATTAACTCTAAAACCTGTTCTAAAGTAACCATTTGATTTTTTAGGGCACCTAGAATCTCATCTAATATAAATATATCATAGTCATTTGATACCATTAACATACTCACTTTTTTGAATGCCTCTTGCAATTTTTCTTTATACTCAACCTTCTCTTCCAATGACAATTGCCAAAAGAATTTTTTATGTCCAGCGATTTGAATGATTTCAAAGGAACCCTCTAATTTTTTTACTGAATCTAACTCACTTGTGTGGTTTCCTTTTAAAAATTGAACCATTATGACTTTTAATCCATTGCCTACCCCACGAAGTCCTAACCCTAATGCTGCTGTGGTTTTTCCTTTACCATCACCTGTATAGATTTGAATATAACCTTTTTCCATATTATATCTCCCTTAATCTTTTAGAATAGTTAGCCGCTGCTTTTATAATATTAACTGCAATGTCCTTATTACTATAAAAATGTAGATGTGGGTACCCAGCCACACCATTGCCTTTTATGTAGCCACACTGGTATTGGTCTATTAATTCCCCTTTTCTAATTTTTTCTAAGTGATATACCATTGGATGATTGATAAAAGCCTCTGAATGGTGAAATTCATGTACTTTAAGAGATGTCCCTTTTTTTCCTAAAATACTATGAAATCCAAGGGTTAACCCTTTATAACCAAATCTTTTTAATCCCTTTGTCATTACACATTTTCCTTGAAGCCATCCTAACATTTTATAAGAAGTCCCATCCATATCTACTAATTCTTCACACAAATACATTAGTCCACCACACTCTGCTAAATATGGGATGCCTTCTTGTAATTTTTTCAGCAGTTCACTTTTCATTGAGTGATTTTCTTCTAGTGCTTTACCAAATACTTCTGGAAACCCACCACCAAAATATATAAAATCCATCCTTCTAGGTATGACTTTATCTTTTATAGGACTAAAAAAATGTAATGTTGCTCCTAATTCTTTTAGTAGGTCTAGATTGTCTTCATAATAAAAGTTAAAAGCTTCATCGTATGGAATGGCTATATGAATGTCTTCACTTATTATTTCACTTTTCTCCATAAACAATTCTATATTGTCTTGAGAAACATTTTTAGCCACTTCTATTAATCCATCTAAATCAATGTTTTTTTCAATGTCTTCTGTTAATAATTTTATTTTTAGGTCTAAATCCTCCATCTCCCAGCTAGGTACTAAGCCCAAGTGTCTTGATTTTATAGAACCTCTATTGTTTTTTTGTAAATACCCATAGCAAGTTACAGAAGTGTAGGTTTCAATGGCCTCTTTAAGGATGTCATAATGTCTCTTGGAATTGACTTTGTTAACTATAACACCTTTTAGATTAAGATCTGGGTCAAAGTCAACAAAACCTTTTACAAGGGCAGCAACACTTGTAGCAATACCACTCCCATCTACCACTAAAATGACAGGACAGGATAAAACTTTTGCTACACTTGCAGAACTTCCAACATCTGTGCTTTCCCCAGCTCCATCGTATAATCCCATTACCCCTTCAATAACGCCAATCTGGGCATCTTTCATATTTTTAATAAATAGTCCTTGAACCGTTTCATTGTTAAGCAAATAATTGTCTAAGTTACGACTTTTTTTGCCTGTAATATAAGAGTGATAGGCTGTATCTATGTAATCTGGACCTACTTTAAAAGGTTGAACAACCATTTTTTTAGACAGTGCTGCTAACAAACCCATAGTGACTGTTGTTTTTCCAACACCACTGCTTACACCTGCTATCATTATTCTTGGATAACTCATTTTACACCTCATCTTCTTTCCATAATGAAATTGTAATGCCTGCTATTTTCTGAACTGGTAAAATACATTTACCAAAACAAGACCCCAAATAGCCACAAGGTTCACTTACCGACTTTACCCCTATGGTTTTTTTGACAAATTCACTTCCTTGAAATTGATCTTCTACCTTTTTTATATCTTCAATAGAATGGATTTCTAAAGGTACTTTTAATGCCCTTGCCAATTGTTGCAACCCTAATTCTTCCTCTTTTATAGAAACTGTTGCCAGTTTTTTAATAGATTCATAAGGTAGCTTTATTTTTTCAAAGGATGCTTTTAATACTTTTTCTATTTCCTCTTTTGTTTTTCCCTTTTTGCACCCAATACCTACAACTATATCTTTGGGAATTAACCAAACAAAAGGTTTATTCATTTCTTTAGGCCCTTGTTTTGATATATATACGTAACCCTCTATTTCTGGGTACTCATCTGTTCTTTCTTCATTATCAATGAATATGTATGGCTTTTTTAATAGAATATTGTGTTTTTCTTTGTTGATTACCCCTATGGTTTTGCCTTCTAATAATAGTACTGTTAAGTCTTTTGCTTTTTTCATATCCTTAATAGCACAATGATTATGACTTGCAAAGGTATCTATTGCAACAATGCCATTTGTATCTGACGAAGTTGTGATAACAGGTGTTCCATTGATGTCTTTACCTATTTTTTCTGCCCAATAGTTGCCATTCCCAAGATGTCCTGATAATAGACTAATAATGTATTGGCCTTTTTCATCCATTACCAATACGGCCGGGTCTACCCTTTTATCTTTTATATAAGGGGCTATAACCCTTACAACGATGCCTGTTGCCATAATAAAACATAAAACATCAAAGGTTTGGAATAGTTTTTCAACCATTAGATTAAGAGAAGGTTTTATTGCCTGGGCACCTTGAGTAACATATTTTTCCATTGTATAAAGCTGTGCATCAGGGTATTGGTTTTTTAGCTTTAGCCCTAACTTTAGTCCCCCTTCTGTCAAGGTTAGGATTGCCATCTTTTTCATTGTATCCCTTCTCTCCTTATTCTATTACATCGCTGTTCTTTTTATTGCCCCTATCAATCCTTCTATGGTTTCATATACATTAGGGTATTGTACCAATGGTCGTTTTATCATTATGACCTCTACACCACAATGAAGAGCTGCTTCTATTTTTTCTTTTGTATGTCCAATGGTGCCACTTTCTTTTGTTAATAAAAACTTGGCCTTAATATGATCTAACATTTCTTTGTTCATTTTCATTGAAAAAGGCCCTTGAATGGCTATGATTTGCTTTGGCGTAAGTTTTAAGTTTTCAAGCTTTTTTATATTCTCTGTTATCGGAAGAACCCTTACAAAAACTCTTTCAATATTTTCTATACCTTCTAAAAATTTATCAATATGCCTACTCCCTGTTGTTACCAGTACATTACCTTCTCTTTTATTAATATATTCTCCTGCTTCATAATAATCTTTACACCAAATGACATTTACAATGTTATCCTCTATACTTGCGGGTCGTTCATACCGCCAATAATTTATATTTAAGGCCTTACAGACTTTTATGGCATTTTCAGATATGATCTGAGCATAGGGATGAGTGGCATCTATAATGTGATTGATTTTATATGCCTCACAAAAGGCCAAAAGTTCTCGTTCATCCATTTGCCCCCATATTACCTTTCCTTGAAAAGCTTCTTCTGCAATTAAGTGACCATAGTCTGTGGCTGTACTCATAATAATGTCTTTGGTATAAGCATACAATTCCTTGGCAAGTTTTAAACCATCGCTGGTCCCTCCTAGTAGTAAAATCATAAAGCATACCCTCTAGAAGTAACCATATAATCACCCAACCACTTTGTTTTTGAATTACCTATAATGACAGTGGAGAACATATCCACTTCCTCAAAAGGAATCTTCCCTAATGTGGTTCTAATGATCTTTTGTTCCTCTCTATAGGCTTGTCTCACAATACCCACTGGGGTTGATTCACTTCTTATAGCTAATAAAATGTCTACTGCTTTTCTTAAGTATTCAGGTCGTTTGCTACTTCTTGGATTATATATGGCTATTGTAAAATCCCCTTTAGCCGCATATTCAATGCGCTTCTCTATTGTTTCATAGGGGGTCATATAGTCGCTTAAACTAATGGTACAAAAATCTTCAACAATTGGCGCTCCTAACAAAGACCCACAAGCCATTGCTGACGTTACGCCTGGAATGATTTCCAAAGGTATTTTAGCTAGAAGATTGTTTTTATTAAGTAATTCATAAAGCAATCCTGCCATTCCATATACTCCCGAGTCACCACTACATACCATAGCAACTTTTTTTCCTTCTTGTGCCCATTCTATTGCTTTTTCACATCGATTTATTTCTTGTCCCATACCATTTTCGTAGATGTCTTTCTCACTAATAAGTGTTTTGATTTGTTGTACATATACCCTATACCCAACAATCCCATCACAATCTATAATGGTTTCTTTTGCTTTTAAGCTCATTCCTTGCAAATCTCCTGGTCCAAGTCCTATTGCATATATTTTACCTTTCACTTTTGCACCTCTTCATTCAGACTGTCTATAAACTTATAAACTTAGGATTTTTATTTAACTTACTATTTATCTTTTCTATTTCTATACATATGGGAAAATTTACTGTCATACAGTTTGGATAAGGTATATTGATCCTTCATAAAGTCACCTACTAATATTTGAGCAAATCGATTAATGCCTGCTTCTTTAATTTTTTTTGCTATATCTTCTAATGTTCCCTTAACTATTTTTTCATCTTCCCAAGTTGCTTTATAAATGACTGCTATAGGGGTATTAGCTTCATAACTTGTACGCAAATCTTTTACAACATCTTCAATAGCTTGAACCGATAAGAAAATAGACATGGTTGCTTTGTGTTTTGCCAATTCCACTAAGGACCCCCCTTCATTATTGCCTGTTCTACCAGCTCGTCTCGTTATAATCACTGTTTGCGAAACTCCTGGTAATGTTAATTCTTCTTTAATGGCCGCTGCTGCACCCAAGAAGGAACTTACACCTGGTATAACATCATAAGGAATATTATATGTACTTAATTCATCCATTTGTTCTCTTATGGCCCCATATAATGATGGGTCCCCTGTATGTAACCGTACGATTAACTTACTTGCTGCTGCCTTTGTTTTCATTACTTCTATAACTTCCTCTAAAGTCATGGTGGCACTATTGTATATTTCTACATCCTTTTTACAATACTCTAATAGCTGTTCATTCACTAATGACCCTGCATAAATCACACAGTCTGCTTTTTCTAATGCCTTTTTGCCTTTTACTGTAATAAGTTCAACATCGCCTGGTCCAGCTCCAACAAATAATACCACTATAAACACCCCTTTCTACTGAGTACTAGACTTAGATAGTCTTTGTTTTTTAATATATTTTCTTTAATGTCGGGGTCTATTTGGCTGTCTTCAAAACCACATCTTTTTATTAACACACTATTGTTTATAATTTGATGGGTGTTAAGATGGTCCAATACTCTATTTTCTCTATTGTATATTTTCATAAATGCAAAAGCATCGGATGCTTCTAAAACTTTACCTATTTTGTCATCTGTTGCATTCATAGGAATAATACTTAAAATTTCATCTTTTTCTACTAAAGGTTGATTAATCATTGCAGCTGATGCACAAAAAGATGTGATACCAGGTATGGTTTCAATTGGCATATCCTTTGACAAGGCTTTAATAATATAGCCATAACTGCTATATACAGACGGGTCTCCTAATGTAACAAAGGCAACATTTTTTCCTAATCCAATGTGTTTCTCTACTTCTTTAGCTGCTTCTTTTCCTGCTTCTATAAATATACTTTCATCTTTCACCATAGGAAAGTTAACATAGACATGTTCTAGATTTTCCTTTAAATAAGGTTCAATAATGGTGTATGCAACACCTTTCTTACCTTCTTTGGTTTGTGGTAATAATACAACGTCTATTTGAGATAGTATCCTAGAAGCCTTAATGGTTAATAGCTCTGGGTCTCCTGGTCCTACGCCTATTCCGTAAAATTTTGCCATCTTCTTATTCCTTTCTTTTCTACTGTTCAGCTGAAATGATATATATGGGATTTAACCCTTTCATCATCCAACCTACTTTGTGGTCATATCCTCTTGATAATTGGACTTGAATACAATTTATATTTTTAAAGTTATTTTTCTTAAGAAGTTGTAATATCTCATAACTACTGTTTAGTAAAATGGTGTTTGCAACAAATATCCCTTCTGGATTCAAATACGCTTTAGCATAGCCAATTATATGTTCTAAGTCTTTGCTACCTCCCCCTAAAAAAATCCTATCAAAGTTTTCTTTTGGAAGTATTTCTGGGGCTTTTCCTTGAATGGTTGTTATGTTCTTTACTTGAAATCTTTTCCCATTTTCTTGTGTTAAATGAATGGCCTCTTCCTTTTGATCCACAGCTGTAATCCAACCTTCACTGGCTCTTAAACCACATTCAATACTAACACTTCCTGTGCCACAGCCAATATCTAGTACCAACGAGTCTCTCTCTAACTGCAGTTTAGACAGTGTAATGGCTCTAACTTCTGACTTGGTCATAGGCACATCCCCTCTTATAAAAAGTTCATCAGGTATGCCTTGTACTGTTTTATTCCACATACTTTTCTATCACCACCACACATAGTTTTGAAAACTCTTTCTTCCTAAAGTCCTTAACTTTCCCTTGTGTAATTTTTTCATTCTCATAGGATAAATTTTCTCCTACAATCATTTTCCAATGCCCATATGCATCCATTATTGATGTTACAATACTAGATGGGGTATTTTTTTCATCTGTTAATAAAAAAACCCCTTGATGCTTTTCTATATAGGCGTCAACCTGGATATCTCTACCGTGCAAACTATATAATCCATAGCCTTTGTAGCTTCTTTTTAAACGACTAAATAGATACTGAAAAGAACTAATACCAGGTATGACTTCAATGTCTTCATCAGAAAAAAAGTTTTTTATATAGTCTAGTAGACTATAAAACCCTGTGTCTCCTGATACCAAAACCACTATTTTTTTATTATTCTCTTTTTGGATTGCCATGGTTTCAACAATCTCTTTAAGATTCCCTTCATAACATAAGGTTTCCTTTTTATAGTCTTGAAAGACCTCTAGATTTCTACTGCCTCCAATGAGTAAGTCCGCCTCTTCAATGGTCTTGTATGCTATTGGCAAAATATAATCTTTATGTCCTGGACCTATGCCAACAATTTTAATTCTGTTCATCTTTAAACATCTCCAATACAGAATTGCTTTTTGCCAGCAATTGATCCATACTAAATAATGCAACATGGACTTTTACTTGATCAAAGCAATAGGCTTCACAATGATCCACGATTTTACCTACCAGTAGTGGGTATATTTCTTTGTACCCTTCTCTTTCTATGATTGTCATCGCTTCTTCTGTGGTTCTACAATTCATAATCTCAATTAAATGTGGATTGGCCATTCCTAATAAAGCTAAGTTAGCTGTTAATATCTCCATTCTTGTTGAACTTATCCTGTTATGGGTATAGAAAGTACCTCCTGCTGGCTTGATTAACTTCCCAATATGTCCTGCGATTAATACGTCATCAAATTCTAAAGCAACACATAAATCTAATGCATACCCCAGGTAATTGCTGATTTTTATAAAGTTCTCTCCTTTATAATTGAAAAACGTTTCTATTAACTTCTCTCCAATATTCCCAGGGACTAGAACAACCTTTTTGTATCCTTTTTCTTTAATGATATTGAATTCTAATTTTATAGTATCTTTTAAGGCTTCTTGGGACATAGGTTCCACAATTCCTGTTGTCCCTAATATGGATAGCCCGCCTTCAATGCCAAGTCTTGGGTTAAAGGTCTTCTTAGCCAATGCTTCTCCTTTTGGTAACTCTATCTCTACCTGTACACCTTGAGGATATGGGATAACATGCCTTACTTCTTCTTGAATCATCTTCATAGGTGTGGGATTGATGGCACTATGTCCTACAGGTACTTGCAATCCTTTTTGAGTGACTCTCCCAACACCTTTACCACCTATAATGGTTACTTCTTCAGTTTCTTGGAAAGTCACTTTTGCAAATACTTCTATGCCATTGGTGATGTCTGGATCATCTCCAGAGTCCTTTATAATACAACACTTAGCTTCTGTTTCATTAAAAGTTGGTTTCTGTACGTCTAAGATTAATTGCCATCCTTTTGGGGTGTCTATTTTGATTTGATTACAAATGTCTTGATGGCACAACATCCATGCCGCCGCCTTTGCTGCTGCTGCTGCACAAGAACCTGTTGTATAGCCTGTTCTTAGTTTTTTGCCATCTTTATAAATATACTGGGAATTATTCTTCAATGGCTTTCACCGCTTCTCTTAACAAAGCATTCACTATGGCTACAGCTACTGTACTGCCACCTTTTCTCCCTTGAGATATAATAGAGGGTATATTACTCTCCCAAAGGGCCTCTTTTGATTCTTTGGCCCCTACAAATCCAACAGGTACGCCTATAACACCTCTTACATTATTTAGCTGTTTCTTTTCTAGGATTCTATAAAGGGCTGTTGGTGCATTGCCAATAACAAATAGTTTGTCTTGTGGCAAGTCTAAAGCTATGTCTACTGCCGCCATTGATCTTGTTATCCCTTTTTCTTTAGCCATATGATAGGCTTCTTCAGTACCAACAAAGGAATGCATGGTTATATTCAGTTCCTTTGCCAATGGTTTGCTTATACCTGCTTTTATCATCTCTGTATCAGTCACAATCATACAACCTTTTTTCATAGCATTCAAAAGTGTTTCTTCTACCTTTTCTTTAAATAAAAGAATATCTTCATAATCAAAATCTGTGGTTGTATGTATGACCCTTTTTATAATGCTAAGTTTTATTGGCTCTAATTCTGTGTTTTTCATTTCACTGTGAATGATTTTAAAGCTTTGTCTTTCAATTTCTTGTGGGTTCTCAATATAGTTATACACACATATCCTCCTTACCTGATAAGCTTTTCCACATATTTCACATACATTTCTTGTATGAGTGGATTCTCCCCTAGCCCTTTTAAATAACCTTTTACCTCATATCCTAGCTCTAATAAACATGTCTGCCAAGAATCTTCCTTATTGCTTATTAAATCATTTAAAGCGTGGTCTCCAGCCACTAATAAAAAGGGCATTAATGTAACACTTCTATATGCTTTTTCATTTAATTCTAATAGAATATCTTCTAAACCATCTTCTATGGTTCCTACGATGAAAGGCAGTTTCATATCTCTTAACTTTTCTTGTAACTCTATATAGCATTGGTTTGCTTTATGTTCCGTTCCATGTCCTGCTAATAGAACAATTTCATCTTCTTTTAATGGTGGGCATTGGGCTTTTAATCCATCAATAACTCTTTCATAATCTTCTTCTGTATAGAGAAGGGGCTGACTTAAAACAATCCTAACGTCTTTTTTATCTACCTCATCAATAATCTCTTTGATTTTTTCATATTCAAATCCTGGAATAATATGCAAGGGTTGTACAAAGATTTCTTTATACCCTAAATGAATGAGTTTTTCTAAGGCTTCTTTTGGATTTTGGTAGATGATTCCTTCTTTCTTTAACTTTTCTATAATTCTATAAGATGTGAAAGCACGATCTATGTGATAATTAGGGAATGCTTTTTCTATTTTTTCTTCAATAGGTTCTATTGCCTTTTCCCTTGCTTCTTTATAACTGCTTCCAAAGCTAACAACTAATATTGCTTTTTCTTTTTTCATGTTATTCTCCTTCTAACCATTTAAAATCTAATGTTATTATTTTTACTTTATGAAAAAGATACCATTCCAAAAACACAGAAAACCTCTCAACAATTTGTTAAGAGGTTTATCTATCAAAAATCAGCATATTTTTTATATACCATGTCTGATTACACCCCTCCATCGCTCGTAGAGATTTGGTGCATAATATTAGGCAGGTATTCTGACTCTGGTTCATCAACTTTTTACGCCTTCCCAATCTTTCAGTGGCATTAATGTAAAAAGTCTCCCCATTACAGCGGCGGGACCGTACAGGAATTTCACCTGTTTCCCTTTTAATCTTAAGAACACTCTATCTTAAGAACCTAATATCATACGATTTAGTTTTATTATAAGGTATCAAATAATGTATTATATGTCAATTTTTTCTTTAAATGCTTCAATATAATACGCTAAAAAGAGCGTTGAATGCATCAACGCTCTTTGTTTACTCTCTAGAATTCTGGTTCAATTAATCCATAAGAATTGTTTTTTCTTTTATAAACAACATTCACTTCATCAGATTCACTGTTTCTAAATACAAAGAAGTTATGTCCTAATAATTCCATTTGGAAGCAAGCTTCCTCTTCGTCCATTGGTTTTACTGCAAATCTTTTTGTTTTTAATATTTTTATATCATCATCAATTGGTTCTTCAACTTGTTGTAAGAATTCTTTTTTGAATGATCCGCCTGAGTGATGTTTATCTATAATTTTTTTCTTATACTTAATAAGTTGTCTTTCAATAATATCAACAACATTATCAATAGCAGCATACATATTCGTATCTACTTCTTCGCCTCTGATAATTTGACCTTTTACTGGAATAGTCACTTCAATAATGTGTCTTTCTTTTTGAACACTTAAAGTGATTTGAGCTTCCGTATCAGGAGTAAAAAAGCGCTCTAACTTCCCCAACTTATCCTCGATTGCGTTTTTCAGTGCCTCTGTCATTTCAATATTTCTTCCACTTATAATATAGCGCATACTATCAACTCCTTAAATATCTTTATGTATAAGAGTATTCTTTAACTCTTATTATATTATTCTCCATATAATTAAAAAATCCTTCTTTTTTTTTACATTTTTTTATATACAGGAAAGAATTAGTAATTATTATACCTAGGCCTTCCATTGTATTAATTATTAACATAAATAAATTTTGTCAACATAAATATTGTGGATAATGTGGATAACATTGTTAATGGAAAGATTTTTAAGGGTTTTTGAATTAAATTAATGTGGATATATTAATTACCCCTATATTTTATGTTAACTTTTTGTTAATTTTTTTCCCAGCTTATATGTAGTAGTACTTATTGTAATATATACTAATACTTTTTATACATTTATATAGATTAAGAGTAATTTGAATAAATCAATAAAAAATAAAGGTGTAAGATTTTTTGTAATCTTACACCTTCATTAAATTAAACTGTATTTTTTCTAGTACTTCTCTTTCTTAGAATAATGAGTGTGTAATAAATGATGTGCTTTTTCACTCATTGGTTTTCCTAAGTATGTTTCGTACAATTCTTTTACTGCAGGATTTTCGTGTGATTTTCTTAAGGTTAAGTTTTTCTCTTCTGAGTAAATAGATGCGGTACGTTTTTTAAGAACATTCACATCCCCATGATGATATGGTTGACCTGCGCCGCCAATACATCCTCCTGGACAAGCCATTACTTCAATGGCATGAAGATTTCTTGGATTGCCATCCTTGATTTCATCTAGTAAATCTCTAGCATTCCCTAGTCCATGGGCTAAGCCTACATTTAAGGTAATGCCTCCTAAATCAACACTAGCTACCCTAAGGCCATCAAATCCTCTTACTTGTTCAAACTCTATCTTTTCTAAGGTTTTCCCCGTTTTAATTTCATAGGATGTTCTAAGGGCTGCTTCTAAAACCCCACCTGTAACGCCAAAGATTAAACCTGCACCAGTGGAAATCCCTAGTGGATTATCGTATTCTTCTTTTTCCAACTCTTTTAAGTTAAGGTTAGCTCTTTTAATTAAGTGAGCCAATTCTCTAGTAGATAAAACGATATCCACATCTGGATTACCTTCTACGCTAAACTCTTCTCTTGATGCTTCAAACTTTTTAGCCAAACAAGGCATAATAGAAACCACAACTAACTTTTCCCTTGGTATTTCAAGTTTTTCTGCAAAATAAGTTTTTGCAACGGCACCAAACATCTGCTGTGGTGATCGGGCTGATGATGGAATATCTATTAATTCATGGTACTGACTTTCTATAAAGTTCACCCAAGCTGGACAGCAAGATGTTAAAATAGGTAACGCTACCTCTTCTCCTGCTAAGTACTTATCCAGTCTACCAAGTAATTCTGTTCCTTCTTCCATAATGGTTAAATCTGCAGCAAAGTCCGTATCAAATACATAGTTAAATCCAAGTCTTCTTAAGGCAGCTACCATTTCTCCTGTTACAACAGTACCTGGCTCTAACCCAAAGGCTTCGCCTAATGCTACTCTTGTTGCTGGTGCTGTCTGAACCACAACAACTTTTTCAGGATCTGCTAAGGCTTCTACTACTCTCCACGTACTATCTTCTTCTGATAATGCCCCTACTGGACAGACTGCAACACATTGACCACAGTGGGTACAAACTGTATCTTCTAATTTTTCATCAAATGCAGGTGCAACAACAGCATCAAAACCTCTATTGATACCTGATAATACCCCTACGGTCTGAACATTATTACACATGGTTTCACATCTTCTACACATAATACATTTATCCATTTCTCTTATTATAGAAGTGGTATATTCTTTTTTATATGTAGACATTGAATTACCTGTTATATTAATGTTTCTTATCCCCATTTTTTCTGAAAGATCCTGTAATTCACAATGTCCCGATTTTGAACAGGTCAAACATTCTTTTGGGTGATCAGAAATCAATAATTCTACTACTGTTTTTCTAGCATTTAACACTTTTATAGAATTTGTTCTAATTACCATTCCATTGGTAACAGGGGTTGCACAAGCAGGTGCAAGATTTCTTCTTCCTTCAACTTCTACAACACACACACGGCAAGATGCTGATTGATTAACCATTTTTATATCATGTAAATCCAAGTGACATAGTGTTGGAATGTGTATTCCTAGTTTTTGAGCGCCTTGAAGGATTGTGCTTCCTATTGGAAGTTCTACTTCTTTTCCATCTATTGTTATTTTAATATCTGACACAGTATACACTCCTTTTCTTTTTTACTTTGTTTATCCCGAGATGATATACTTATTTCTTAAATATGGCTTTGAATTTACATTTGCTCATACAAGCGCCACATTTAATACATTTATCTTGAATAATGACATGGGTCTTTTTAACTTCCCCTTCAATGGCATTGGTTGGACAGACTCTTGCACATAGTGTACAGCCAACACATTTGTCTTCTTCTATAATATATTTTAATAAGTTTTGACACTGGCCTGATGGACAGGTTTTATCTTTTACATGGGCAACATATTCATCCCAAAATATGGCAATTGTTGATAACACTGGGTTTGGTGCTGTTTGGCCTAACCCACATAAAGCCGTGTCTTTGATGACATAACTTAATCTTTTTAACTCCTCTAAATGTTCCATAGTCCCTTTACCATCACATATTAGTTCTAATAGTTCTAGCAAACGTTTTGTTCCAATACGACATGGGGTACATTTGCCACATGATTCTTCTTGGGTAAATTCTAGATAGAATTTAGCAACTGCTGGCATACAATCGTCTTCATCCATAACAATCATACCACCTGATCCCATCATAGATCCTTTGGCAATTAAATTATCAAAGTCAATATGTGTGTCTAAGTCATCACTGGTCAAACAACCTCCAGATGGTCCTCCTGTTTGAACCGCTTTAAACTTCTTACCATCTTTGATACCACCACCGATATCATAAATAACTTCTTGTAGCGTGGTGCCCATAGGCACTTCGATTAGTCCAACATTATTGATTTTTCCTGCTAAAGCAAATACTTTTGTTCCTTTAGACTTTTCTGTTCCAATAGAAGCATACCAGTCCGCCCCTTTTAATAAGATAATGGGTATATTGGCATAGGTTTCTACATTATTAACATTTGTAGGTTTTCCCCAGAACCCACTTTCAGCTGGAAATGGTGGCTTTGTTGTTGGTTCCCCACGTTCACCTTCCATAGAATGAATAAGGGCTGTTTCTTCACCACAAACAAAAGCCCCTGCTCCAAGGGATATCTCAACATCAAAATCAAATCCTGAACCTAAAATATCTTCCCCTAATAACCCATACTCTCTTGCGTCATCAATAGCCTTTTGCAGTCTTTTAATGGCTAAAGGATACTCTGCTCGAATGTATACACGACCTTTAGTAGCACCAATAGAATAACCACAAATGGCCATGGCTTCTAAAACGCTATGAGGATCCCCTTCTAAAATGGATCTATCCATAAAAGCACCTGGATCTCCTTCATCTGCATTACATACAACATATTTTTGATCTGCATCGTATTTACTTGCAAACTCCCATTTTAAACCTGTAGAAAAACCTGCTCCCCCACGTCCTCTAAGGCCTGAATCTTTTACTACTTTTATAACTTCACTAGGTGACATTTCTGTTAGGGCTTTACCTAATGCTTGATAGCCATCCCTTGCAATGTATTCATCAATAACATCTGGATCTATTAATCCACAGTTTCTTAATGCAATTCTCATTTGTTTTTTATAAAAATCCATTTGACTGGAATCAGAAATTCTTTTCTTAGTTTCTGGATCAATATATAATAATCGCTCTACTTTTCTACCTTTAACAATATGTTCACTTACTAACTCTTTTGCATCCTCTGGTTTTACTTCGACATAAAAAGTATTATCAGGTAATATTTTTACAACAGGGCCTTTTTCACAAAAACCAAAGCAACCTGTTTTCAATACTTGAGCTTCTGTATCCATATTATTTGCCGCTAATTCAACCATTAAATTACCTATAATATCATCAGCCTGAGCAGATTTACAACCTGTTCCCCCACAGACCAATATATGTGTTTTATAATTAGCCATATTTCAGCCTCCTCACTTATTCTATTGTTTTGTGGGTAATAGGTATAATGCCATCTACTAATTCACCCATTTTAATATGTTTTTCTAATATTTCTTTTGCCTTTTCCTTCGTTACATCCCCATACACAACAGGCTCTTGGCCTGGTATGGTTACTTCTATGGTTGGTTCTGCATAACAATAACCCATACAACCTGTTTGAGTCACCACTACATCATCTATATTCTCTTTAGCCAATTCTTCAATAATATAATTCATTACTTCTCTTGCACCAGATGCAATACCACAAGTAGCCATTGCAATCTTTATATGGGTGAGGTTTTGGATATTATCCCCTTGCTCTCTAATGCTAATTTTTGATTTTACTTCTTCTTTTAATTTTTTTAATTCTTCTAAAGATTTTATTTTTCCCATACTAAAACCTCCTAAGCATTTATTTATACTCATCTAATATATCTTTTACCATCTCAACAGTTACCCTACCATATACTTTTTCTCCAACCAATACGACTGGTGCTAATCCACAAGCACCAACACAACGAAGGGCTTCTACTGAAAATTTTCCATCTTCCGTTGTTTTGCCTATTTCCACTCCTAATTGTCTTTTAAATTCATCTAAGACTTTTTCAGCCCCACGAACATAACAGGCTGTTCCCATACAAACTGAAATATTATGTTCCCCTTTTGGCTCCATTGCAAAATAGGAATAAAAACTTACAACCCCAAATACCTTAGCTGTTGGTACACCTAATTTTCTACCAACAAAATATTGAACCTCTTTTGGTAAATACCCGAATATTTGTTGTGCTTTATGTAAAACACGAATCAATTCTCCTTTTGTACTTACTAAAGAATCAATGAAATCTTCTAATTCTTTAAACTTTGCATCAGAAAGCTGTTCATTGGATACCATTCAAATTCCTCCTTGTTATAATTCTTTTTTATTGATATATTTTTAACTTATTATTACCTACTTAATTGATTAATAATTGATTCAATGGTAAATTCCTCTATATCTAAAACACCTTCACAAATACCAATATATCCTAATTCATGGGCGTCTGAGGACTGTAGAATATTATAATTCTTATACTTTTCTATATAGGCTTCTCTAGTAACATGCCTAGATATTTCTAGGTTTTTTATATTTAAATCTTCTGGTATCAATCCTAGGTTAGATATAATACTATAACTAGGCCTATCAATATGGGCAGGAACCATAACTCCCCCTAATTCCGTGGTTTTTAAATAAATCTTATTAATTGATAGTCCAGTAGCCGTTAAGAGTAATCTTTTTTCTGTTTTTATAATATTATCATATTTATCAAATATCAGTTGCTCTCCTAATAATTTAGGATTATTTTGATTCACTGTCATGTGATCTTGGATGTATTTTTGCATATTGTATACATTATGTAAGTTAGAAAAAAAACACAATACGTGAATTTCTTCTTTGGTTTCAATCTCCATTCCTGGAACTGTTAGAATGGAATATTCCTTTCCTAAGTCCATCACAGCTTTTACATTTTCACAACTATTGTGATCTGTTATACCAATAATTTTTAAGTTATTTAAAAATGCCATTCTTATAATATTATTGGGTGTCATATCATTATGACAACAAGGAGATAAAGCTGTATGAATATGTAAATCATATTTTAATAACATACACACCTCTTCTTGTTAAAATATTGACAAGTTTTGGGATAATAATAGATAATATGTTTAATTATAACAAAAAATACATATTGTGTAAATTAATATAGTGTAAAATCATCAAAATAATAACATTAAAGCGTCTCTTCATACATAACAATTTTATTTGCTAGAAACTCCGCCAATCCAATAAATTCACAACCAAATTTTATATAGTCGCCTTGTTTTTCTTTTCTAATGATTTTAATAACAGCATAGAAAAAATCTTTATTGGCCAATTCAATTTTTGCATTAAAATAATAGTCTAATGGAAGCTCGTAATTTGTTAAGAATGCTAAACCAGTTCTTGAAATATCTACAACTTCTATTTCTGTATTAATATTTTCTAGACAAATATAGTTTTGTTTAAATAATGTATTAATTTCTAGTTGAATTTTTACTGGTATTCTTTTACTTCTTCTTTTCTCCTCCATAGATAACGCTCCTTATAAAAACAATTTAAAAATTATTTATATGTATATTATAACATAAGATATTTTAAGGTAAAATATATTTATATCAATTAGCACAAATTATATTTCACTATGGTATAATTATTGTTATATTTTACCGAACTAACACATATTATAGGAGGTTAATAATCATGATCGTAGAATCTTGTTCTATAAATATTCTTATTTATGATTCTTATTCATTAAAAGATAAAAGAAGTGTTTTAAAAAGTATTCTTGAAAAATCAAGGCAAAAATTTAATGTAAGCATATCAGAAGTTGGCAGTCAAGAAATTCATAACAAAGCAGAAATTGGTATAAGTTGTGTTGGTAATACCAACCTAATTTGTGACCAAACCATCTGCTCTGTATTAGAATTTATCGAAGGTAATTATAATGTGGATATTATCAAAAAGGACCCTTGGTTTTAATTATTTTGTCCTTGTTGCTTTTCATATGTTTTAGTTATATTTTCGCAGTTTGTTATAAGCTCATTAACTGTTTTTATGTTATCTTTAATTTCAGACTTCATTTCTTCATCATTAATAGATTGGTGTGCATTATTTAAATAACTTTTTACTTCCTTTAATGAAGAATATGATAACTCTAAACTTTGCTTTATATTTCTTTGTATACCCATATGGAAAACCTCCTAATAAAACCTTTAAGTTAGATTTTTTGCTATATAAGTTTCAATATAGTATTTCCTTAACTTTATTTTATTATTATAGGACCATAAGATATAAAGACAAAAAAATGGGCATTGCTTAAAACTTGCAATACCCATTTTTATATTTAATTTATAATTCTTGCTGCACCAATATAAGGTGTCCCATAATCTATATTAGATATGATAATTCCAGTTCTTCTATTGCTTGCATGTATAATTTGTCCATTTCCAATAAATAAAGCCACATGTGAAATACTATTATTATTTCCATAGAAAACTAAATCTCCAGGTAATAGTTCATTTCTATTAATTCTTACCCCATCATTTATTTGAGTACGAGACGTACGACTTATATTAAATCCAAATCTTCCTAGAATTTGTTGTGTAAATCCAGAACAATCTATCCCATCTGTTAAAGAATTACCGCCCCAACTATAAGGATTTCCTAAAAATTGTCTTGCATAATCAACAACTTCTTGCCTAATTCTATCTACATTTTCAAAGCTTTCTATTTCTCTAATTGTTGTAAAGTCTTTAGATACATACCCTGTTCTTCCATCAGTTTGTACGATTTCTACCCATTCCTCTAAAACTCTAACAACTTTTAATTGATTGAATCTATATGTTTTACCAATTATACTTGAATTCGTATTTGGTTCTTGTCTTACATTAAGTACATTTACATCCACTACTGCAATAAGTTCTTTAACTTGATTTTGTTCAGAAAGAACTGTTTTATCCTCTGCAAATCTTATAAAATCTCCGTGTACAAATCCTTCAATGTTATTTGGTCCTGTTACAAGGTACCATTCACCACTTTGACTTACTACACCAAGCTTTTCTCCTCTTCTCAATTGAGTAATACGTGTCCCATTTACAGACGGTGTAGATCTTACATTTAATATGTCTGTATCAACAATTGCTTGTCTTTGTAATTGAACAATACTTTCTTCTTGAACAGGCACTTCTATGATACTTACAAAATCAGAGTGTAAAAACACTTCTTGGTTGTTTAGATTTACTTTAAGCCATTCATTAGATGAGTCAATAACCTCTACTTCTTGGCCTCTTCTAAGTTGAGAAGTAACACTAAAATGTGTACCTGGACCTGATCTAACATTTAAAATATTTGTATTTACTACACCTTTTTCTGCTCCATATATATTACTTGTTAATAATAATGAACCTATTAAACCAAATGTGACTTTCCTAAGATGCTTTTTCATTTTCTGCCTCCTACTATAGAGATAATATATGATTATAATATATTACGAATTTATTAACTAAATGTTACACCCATATTATACAAATATTATTAGAAAATGTCAATAAAAAAGATTAAAAGACAAATTTCCATTTTTTACAATTAATAAAACCCTTATTCTATGACCATAAAACTATAGTTCTAATGGCTTACTAAATAGTGTTAATGGCTTATTACAAAGTTATTACAAAGTAGTGCCTATCTCGCTAAATATTTTTTCTTGCTAAATGTTTTCCCTATTAAGCTTTTTATCTTTTATGTCTAATTTTATAATATAAACTCTTAATACGTGACTTTTTATCTAATTTTCACCATTTTTTTAGCCTGTGTATATTTAAAACAATTTGAGAAGAAACTGACTTTATGTTATAATATTAATCGGCGACTATTTTTATATAGTACATTTTTACTAAATGAGGAGGGGCGAATTTTGAATTGGAAAAAAGCTTTAAGAGAAAATGCAACAACTGTTGAGGATTTAAAAAAATATTTTACACTTACACCTGAGGAAGAAGAAAAGCTTGGCCACTTAATCGATTCCTATCCAATGTCAACAACAAAATATTACTTATCTCTTATCAATACTGAAGATCCTATGGATCCAATAAAAAAAATGTCTATACCATCTGTAACTGAGTTCGACGTTGCAGGCCTTGAGGATACAAGTGGTGAACAACAAAACACTAAAATGCAAGGTTTACAACACAAATATAAACCTACTGTATTATTGCTGTCTACAACAACTTGTGCAATGTACTGTAGACATTGTTTTAGAAAAAGACTAGTTGGTTTAAATAGTAGCGAAACGCTGAGAATGTTTGACGAAGCCGTTAACTATATAAAAGAGCATAAAGAAGTTAGTAATGTACTAATTTCTGGGGGCGACTCTTTCTTACTAGACACTGATATTATAGAAAAATTACTGAAACAATTATGTGAAATTGAACACCTTGACTTTATTCGTTTTGGTACAAGAACCCCTGTTGTATTTCCACAAAGAATATTCACTGACGATAAACTTTTATCAGTTTTAAATAAATATAACAAAGAAAAACGTATCTACGTTGTTACTCAGTTTAATCATCCTAACGAAATCACTGATGAAGCCAAAAAAGCAATTGCCGAGTTGCAAAATCAAAATATTGTTGTTGGGAATCAAACTGTTCTTCTAAAAGATGTTAATGACAATCCAGATACATTAGTTGATTTAATGAGATCTCTTACTCAAATAGGTGTAGTGCCTTATTATGTCTTCCAATGCAGACCAGTAAAAGGTGTTGCTAGTAGCTTCCAAATATCCATAAAGGATGGCATAAAAATTGTTGAAGAAGCCAAATCTAAATTGAATGGACATGCTAAAAGGTTTCGTTATGCTTTGTCCCATGTACGAGGAAAAATAGAAATACTAGGTCAATTAAATGAAAGTGATGTACTTTTTAAGTATCATCAAGCAAAAGATATCAATGATACGGGTCGTATTTTCTCAAAACCACTAACAGATGAATGTTGGTTGTTTGATCTTGAATAAAACCTTTACTTGTAGAGAAGCTAATCCTTCTCTACTTTTTTTGTTTTTTAATTAAAGGAATAAAGGTTGTCTTTTTTATTAATAATATACTAGTTGAATAATTAAAAAGTATTGACAAAGATCTGTGACCCATTATATAATTAACTTATATTGATAATGAATTTCATTATTGATATAAGCATCCTTTAGGAGGTGGTTTCTTGAAGGTTGCATTCTTTGATACAAAACCTTATGACCAACAAATATTTGAAGCTATGAATAAAGAGTATAATTTAGAATTTACTTTTTATGAGTCAAGATTGACTGCTCGTAGTGTTTTATTAGCAAAAGGTTTTGATGTTGTTTGTGTCTTCGTACGTGATGAGGTAACTAAAATCGTTATTGATCAGTTGGCAGAATATGGTGTTAAAATGATTGCACTAAGATGTGCTGGTTATAATAACATTGATTTTGCAGCACTTAATAACAGATTAAAAGTTGTTAATGTACCTGCTTATTCACCATATGCTGTTGCAGAATTTACTGTAGGAATGATGTTAACCCTTAACAGAAAAATTCACAAAGCTTACAATAGAACAAGAGATATGAACTTCTCTCTTAATGGGCTTCTAGGCTTTGATATGCATAATAAAACAGTGGGAATAATTGGTACAGGTAAAATCGCTAAAGTGTTAATCCAAATTTTAAAAGGTTTTGGTTGTCAGGTTATAGCTTATGATATTGTTGAAGATGAAAAAAGCGCAGCAAGTTTAGGCTACCAATACACAACTTTAGATGAACTCTATAAAAAAAGTGATATTATATCTCTTCACTGCCCTCTAACAAAAGAAACAGAGTATCTCATTAATGAAGATACAATATCAAAAATGAAAGATGGCGTTATGATTATTAATACCGGCAGAGGTAAACTCATACACACTATAGATCTTATTGAAGCCTTAAAAGAAAAAAAGGTTGGATCTGCAGGACTAGATGTTTACGAAGAGGAAGAAGAATATTTCTATGAAGATTATTCTGAAAGAGTCATAACAGATGATGTTTTAACACGGTTATTAGGTTTTCCTAATGTACTAATAACATCCCATCAAGCATTCTTTACAAAAGATGCCTTGTTAAACATTACTACAACCACATTAGATAGTATTAATCAATTAAAAAATAACAAAACGCTAATTAACGAAATAACTTTAAAATGTGATACTACAGGATGTTCTGTTAAAAACACAAACAGTTAATGAATACATTCTGTTTAAATATCAACCTCCCAAGTATATAAAGTGTCAAAAAAAAGATGGCTTGCCATCTTTTTTTATGTTTATTTACAGATATAACACCTGTCCTTTTCTCTATTTCATATAGCCATTCTTAATAAATCTCTCACTTTCAGCAAATACTACATCTTTATATGGCAATATGCTCAAATTATAATAATTATTTATTGACACTGGTTTTTATTGTGGTACAATATATAGTGTATTGTTTCGCATTAACAACCATATAATGTATAAGAGGTGTTCTCTATGATTCAAATTATAAAAAGAAATGGCAATATTACAAATTTTAATAGCAATAAAATCATCACCGCTATCGAGCTTTCTATGGCAGAAACTAAGGATGGTATTGACTCTGCTCTTGCAAAAATGATTTGCTCTCAGATTGAAGAAACATTAGAAAATCATACTCAAGCAATTTCTGTAGAACTAATCCAAGACTTAGTTGAAAAGCATTTAATGGACTCCCCTAGAAAAGATGCAGCAAAACGCTTTATCTTATATCGATATGAAAGAGATAAAACTAGAGATACAAGAACAAAACGTATTGATGGTAGATTGCTTAGTGATGAATTTATAAGCAAATATAAACATAGATCTAATCCTATGAAACAACTCGGTAACTTCGTTTACTATAGAACCTATTCAAGATGGCTACCAAAAGAAAACCGAAGAGAATATTGGTGGGAAACGGTTAGACGAGCTGTTGAATACAATTGTAGTTTGGTACCTACAACAAAATCTGAAGCAGAAAAATTATACGATAACATATTCAATCTCCGTCAATTTCTATCTGGAAGAACATTTTGGGTAGGCGGTACAGATGTAGCTAAAAATTACCCAATGGCTAACTATAACTGTGCCTTCCAAGTTATTGATAACTTTGGTGCTTTTAAAGATTTATTTTACTTACTAATGATCGGATCTGGCGTTGGTGTAAGAATTCTTAAATCTGATATTGAAAAGCTACCAAAGATTAGAACCAATTTTGACATAATTAATGAAGATTATACCCCTGTTCCTAAGGACAAAAGAGAAGACAGTACAAGTTTAACTTTTAGCCATAATAATACTGCATTAATAACAATTGGTGATAGTAAAGAAGGCTGGGTTCAATCTCTTGACTATTATTTCAAACTTATTTATAGCAATGAATATAGGCACATTAATACAATAATTATAAATTACAACCATGTACGACCAAAAGGCGAAAGACTTAAAACCTTTGGGGGAACAGCAAGTGGCCATACAAGTTTAAAAAATATGTTTATTAAAATAACCAGTATTATTAAAAAACGTGGATTGGTTGCTAGTAAAACTTATATAAAATTAAAGCCAATAGATTGCTTAGATTTTTCAAATATTATTGGCGAAAATGTTGTTGTTGGTGGTGTACGAAGAACTGCTGAAATAGTATTAGTAGATGCTGATGATAAAGAATCCATAGAAGCTAAAAGCAATTTATACAAACAAATTGATGGGCAGTGGATTGTAGATAATGAAATCATTCATAGACAAATGAGTAATAATTCTATTTATTACAAGTCCAGACCATCTAGAGAACAACTTCACTGGCAACTAGAACAAATGCGATATTCTGGTGAACCAGGATGGGTAAATGAAGTTGCTGGATCTAAACGCAGACCGAATATGAATGGTGTGAATCCTTGTGGAGAAATCCTACTAGATTCAAAAGGATTATGCAATCTGACCACTATCAATGTGGCATCCTTTATAACTGAAGATGGGACCCTTAATAAAAAAGAATTACTTGAAGCCCAAAAGTTATCAGCAAGGGCTGGTTATAGAATGACTTGCGTTGATTTAGAAATTCCTGAATGGGATTATGTACAAAATAGAGACAAACTTATTGGATGCTCCTTAACAGGTTGGCAAGATTTGGTAAATGCCCTTTCTCTAGACAAAGAGGCTCAAGGGTCACTCTTATCAGAATTAAGAACCATTGCTCAAAAAGAAGCAAAAGAATATGCAGAAGAGATTGGTCAAAACCCACCCCTATTGGTTACTACAGTCAAACCTGAAGGAACTCTTAGCCAACTACCAACTGTCTCTAGTGGTGTTCATTATTCTCATTCACCCTACTATATAAGACGTGTCCGCATTAATGCCAATGATCCTCTTGTAAAAGTATGTGAAGAATTAGAATACCCTATTTTCCCTGAAGTAGGTCAAGAATTAGAGACTTGCTCTACAAAAGTTATTGAGTTTCCTGTTAAAGCACCTAATGGTACGACTAAATACGATGTTTCTGCCCTTGAACAATTAGAAAATTATAAACTGTTTATGGAAAACTATGTAGATCATAATTGTTCCATAACAATCCATGTTCGTGAACATGAATGGGAAGCCGTAGAAGAATGGGTATGGCATAACTGGGATGATATTGTAGCTGTGTCCTTTTTATCTTTAGATGATAATTTTTATCAATTATTACCTTATGAAGCCATTAGCGAAGAAGAATATAATGCTAGAGTCTCAGTAATGAAACCTTTTATTCCTAATTTAATATCAAAATACGAAAAAGGTGAAGAACTGGATTTAGGTGATGATAATTGTGATAATGGGGTTTGCCCAATAAGATAAACAGTATATCAAGGGTTTCGCTGCACCATCCTTGGCTACGCTATTACACTCATATATAATAAAAATCCTTGTACCTATGAGTTTGTCTACAATATAAAAGCATCGACAAAGTCGATGCTTAATTTTATAAACCATTAGAAGTTTTGTATTATATAATGTTCTACAGAATATACTGATGTTGCACCATCTGATGCGGCTGTTATAATTTGTCTTAATGGTTTTTTTCTTACATCTCCTGCTGCATACACACCAGGTACATTTGTTTTACAACTCTCATCAGCTAAAATATAGCCACTGTCGTCTAGATCTACAACGCCTTTAACCATATCCGAATGTGGTATGGTACCTATAGCAATGAATATGCCATCAACTGCTATATCCCTATTTTCATCTGTATTTCTATTGGTAATATTAATTCCTGTAACGCCATCACTGCCATCTATTTTATTAACAACTGTATCCCAAATGACTTCAACATTTTCTAATTCAAAAAGTTTGTCTTGAAGTATTTTAACAGCTCTGAATTCATCTCTTCTATGAATAACATACACTTTTTTACATAATCTGGCTAAGAAAATAGCGTCCTCAACTGCTACATCTCCTCCGCCAACAACAGCTACGGTCTTATCTCTAAAAAAAGCCCCATCACAAGTTGCACAATAAGAAACACCTAAACCAGAGAATTTTTCTTCTCCTTCTACACCAAGCTTTTTCCAATATGCCCCTGTAGAAAATATAATTGTTCTAGATTCGTAGGTTCCCTCAGATGTAACGACTTTTTTGATTTTTGATTCTAAATCCAATTCTGTTACTTCCTCGGATTTGATTTGAGCACCTAAGTGTTCTGCATGGTCTCTCATTTTCATACTAAGTTCAAAACCATTTATACCAGGAAGTGCTGGATAATTATCAACTTCATAAGTATTAACAACTTGCCCACCGCTCATTGGATTTTTTTCTAATAATAAAGTTTTAAGTTTTGCTCTTTCTGCATAAATTGCAGCCGTTAGCCCTGCTGGGCCAGTTCCAATAATAATCAAATCATAAATACTGTTTTCCATTATTTATTCACTCCTATTTTATATTACAAGTTCAATACAATACTCTTATTATATACTAATAATCCTTAGAAGAATTAATTACTAGATTTAATATTTTTATTATACCAATCGTATCCAAATGCTATTACTAAATAACTTATAAGTAAGAAAATACCTAAATACAAGATATTATTATTTTTTTCTATTGGACAAACATTTGGAGGTAAGTTTATTTTGTCTATATAAGATTTAATTAATGCAAAAAAGGAAATTATAATTCCAATTACTAAATATATATTTAACCATAGCGGGTGCTTTTTCATAGCATTACCTCCTTATATTATAATATTACGATATACAAACATAGTAGTCAAGTAAATTTTTCTTTTTAAACTTAAAGAAACCAATGAGATTATTAATCTCTTGGTTTCTCTATCTTCTTTAAAGCTTATCTAGTGCATTTTCTAAATCTTTTATTAAGTCCTTAGCGTCTTCAAGGCCAACAGATAATCTAATCATATCTTTTGTTACTCCTGCAGCTAACTGTGCTTCATCACTTAATTGTTGATGAGTTGTGCTAGCTGGGTGGATTACTAAAGATTTTGCATCTGCAACATTGGCAAGTAGTGAGAAAATCTGAAGATTATTAATGAAAACATCTGGATTTCCTTTAACACCAAATGTAAATATCGCCCCAGCACCATCTTTAAAGTATTTATTTGCTAAGTCGTAGTATTTGCTATCTTCAAGATTTGGATAACTTACCCAAGTAACTTTTGGATGATTCTTAAGGAAATTAATTACTTCATTGGTATTCTCTAAATGCTTTTTAACTCTAAGGGATAAAGTTTCTAATCCTTGTAATAATAAGAATGAATTAAATGGACTAATGCAAGCCCCCATATCTCTTAAAAGTGTTACTCTTGCTTTAATGATATATGCAAGGTTACCTAGTGCTTCTGAATATACCAATCCATGATAACTTGGGTCTGGCTCTGTAAACTCTGGGAATCTACCACTAGCAGCCCAATCAAATTTACCACTATCTATAATAACACCACCAATCGATGTTCCGTGTCCACCAATATACTTAGTAGCTGAATGAACAACGATATCCGCTCCATACTCAATAGGTCTTAATAAGTATGGTGTGGCGAAAGTATTATCAATAATAAGAGGTATATTATTATTATGGGCAATATCAGCAACTTTTTGAATATCAATTATATTAATGCCTGGGTTACCGATAGACTCAATAAATACAGCTTTTGTTTTATCAGTAATGGCTTTTTCAAAGTTTTCTACGTCATCAGGATCAACAAATTTTGTTGTTATGTTAAATCTTTTTAATGTATTGGCTAATAAGTTATAAGTACCACCATATAATGTATTGGCCGCGATAATTTCGTCTCCTGCTTTCGCAATATTAATAATTGAATATAATATAGCAGCTGACCCAGAAGCTACTGCTAATGCCCCTACACCACCTTCAAGTGCAGCCATTCTTTGTTCAAATACATCTGTTGTAGGATTCATAATTCTTGTATATATATTACCGCTTTCTTTTAATGCAAATAAGTTAGCTGCATGATCATAGTCATCAAATACATATGATGTTGTTTGATATATAGGTACTGCTCTAGATCCCGTTGTTGGATCAGGTTGTTGTCCAGCGTGAAGTTGTTTTGTTTCAAAATTAAATTCATTCCAATTCATAAAAAACACTCCTATCATTTAATTATTATTTTTATAAATTAAATACGCTCTATTCATTTATCAAAAAAAGCCCCTAAACAAGGAGCTTAATATTCTTATCTCCTCTTATTTCTCAGTTTTTTCTGCAGGATTTAGCACCATAATACTTTTGTATCGGTTGCCGGGTTTCATCGGGCCAGTCCCTCCACCTCTCTTTATAAGAGCAATTATTTAATTTAGTTTAATATATCATACTTAATTTAAGAAATCAATACCTATTTTACATATTTATTTACTTAGTTATAATTATATTACTAATTAATCTATTTTTACTATTTCTACAATTAAATCTCTATGAAAGTCCTCGTTAAAATAATATTGGAATTTAATTCGATCATTTGTGTTTAAATCTCTTAAAGCAATTTCTGAAACAATACCTTCTGAAATTGCAAAAACTCTAATACCTGTACTACCTTCTGGAATTTCCTGTACGTTTATTTCTACTGAATTACTATCAATGGCTCCAATATAAATACCTGTAGCCATATTAAAATCCAAGTCATCCACTTCATTTTCCTCAGGGTCATTCACTTCTTCTCTCTCATCTTCTATTACGTTACCTTCTTCTTCACCTATACCATCTTCTATTTCTTCATCAATTATATCTTGATCCATATCCTGACCATTTTCTATTATATCTTGTTCAGGTGGCAAAGTTTTATCTTGTCTTGCACAAGCGGTTACAAGTAATAAAAGTATACTTATTATTATCATTACTCTTTTCATATTATGTCACTCCTTTTAGTCTATTTAATCATAAAAATCCTTAAATTTATTCTACGCCCATTCTTGCTCTTTCATACCATATAATCAAAGAAATTGCATATTGCTATACAATTTCTTTCGTACTGTTTGGTTTTATCTCTCTAATCCCAACTTCAGTAATTGCTCCTATTACAACAAATAAACTCACAAATATAATTAGTATTATTGATGAAACTTCATTAAATAAGGTTGCTACCGTTAGTATTAACCCTAATAGTAAAACCATTCTTCTCGTAAACTTAGAGATATTAATTGTAACACCTGTGATTCTATAAATATTTAAAGCGATGATTGTTAGAACCATACTAATTCCGATGGAATAAAAAATTAACTTCAATAAAGAGATACGGTTAACAAAAAAACATATCATTAAAACATTAAATAATAAAATCTTGTTACAATGTTCCATAATTATAGCCCCCACTATAAAAAATAAAACTAGCCCTTGACTTGTTTTTCACTTTATTAATCTACATTATTAAATTATATCAATATTAAATATATTTGTAAATAATTTCTTTATAAATTAAAAAGAACACTTATGTGTTCTTTTTATCTTATCTTATTTACTATTCTTAGAATTTGCTGGTTCTATGTTAATTGTTTTACCTTTAATTCTATTATCCTTCATAATGTCAAGAACTTTACTTGCATAATCTCTTGGCACTTCAACAAATGTGTATTTATCATACATATCAATAATACCAATTAAATCTCCTGACATACCTGTTTCACCAGCTATAGCACCTACTATGTCCCCTGGTCTAACTTGCTGTTTTTTACCTACATTAATAAATAACCTTACCATTCCTGGTTCAGCACCTGTTCCTTCAAAGTTCTCGTCATATGTTGCTGCTTCTTCTTTTTCTTCTTTTTCTTTACCCATTAACATCTTTAATAATGCAGCAGCAACATCTATTGAATTATGGTCACCTTCAAGAATTTTTTCAACTAGATAAATTTGTTTGCTAAGGTTTTCATTTTCTATTATATTGCTAATTTTTTCCATCATTGTGTTGGTTTTAAATTCTTCAACATCATTAATACTTGGAACTCTTTCTCTTTTAATCTTTGTCTTAGTATATCTTTCAATATCTCTAAGTTTGTATTGCTCTTTACCAACTACAAAAGTAAAAGCTTTTCCTACTCTACCAGCTCTACCTGTTCTACCGATTCTGTGAACATAGTATTCTTCATCTTGAGGCACATCATAATTAAATACTGCTTCAACTTCATCTACGTCAATTCCCCTTGCAGCAACATCAGTTGCTACTAGTATTTCAGTACTACCATTTCTAAAACTACTCATAACACGATCCCTTTGTGATTGTTTTAAATCACCATGAAGACCATCTGCAAAGTATCCTCTACCTTGAAGTAAGGATACCAATTCATCAACTTGCTTTTTAGTATTACTAAATACCAAGCATAGTTTCGGATTGTATATATCAATTAATCTTGTTAGGGCTTCAAATTTGTCCTGACGTTTGATTTCAAAATAGAATTGTTCTATATTAGGAACTGTTAGTTCTTTATGAACTACTTTTACCACTTCAGGATTTCTTTGGTATGTTTTTGCTATATCTAAAATTGCTTTTGGCATTGTTGCAGAAAAAAGTATTGTTTGTCTTTCTGCAGGTGTTTGAAGAAGAATAGTTTCAATATCTTCTCTAAAACCCATATTTAACATTTCATCGGCTTCATCAAGAACGATTGTATGAATATCATCTAATTTAATGGTTTTTCTTCTCATATGATCCATTACACGCCCAGGTGTACCGATAATGATTTGAATACCTTTTCTTAAAGCTTGAATTTGTCTAGTTATAGGTTGACCACCATAAATAGGCAATGTGGAGATCCCACTCATATACTTCGTAAGTTTTCTCATTTCTTCAGCAACTTGTAATGCCAACTCTCTTGTTGGACATAAGATAACCGCTTGCACTTTTTTATTTTTTGGATCGATTTTTTCTAAAATCGGAATACCAAATGATGCTGTTTTACCTGTACCTGTTTGTGCTTGTCCAACTACATCCTTACCTGCTAATATAACAGGAATTGACTTAGTTTGTATTGGGGTAGCTTCCTCAAACCCCATATCACTTATCGCTCTTTTTATTGGTTCTGAAATATTTAATTCTTCAAATCTAACTGTTTCCATTAATTACCTTCCTTTATTAAGTTATTCAAAATTCTTTACTTCCGTTGTCGAAATTCATTACCATGAATTTCTCTATATCTAAAAAAACGCTCTCGTATTATCATACTTTGTTATTTATTTGCAACCTATCATTAAGTGGGTTTAGATGAGTCACAAGTAGTCTTTTATTATAAAGATTACTTAAATAGTTACTAGTAATATTGCATTCCTAATAATACATTCGAATGTAAGTCTATATTTTATAGTATAAACTTATCCCATTAGATTATTCTTTAAGCAAAGAATTTTACATTCCATTATAACACAGTTTAATTACCTAAGTATATTCATTATTAACAATTTTAAAAACTTAGGTAGAATTAGTCAAATAACGTTAACTTTTAGGAATTATATTATTCAATATAGGTATAAAATTACAAAATCGACTTATCCTACTAGTAATTATTATTTGCTTCTTGCATATAATTAGACTATATGATATTATATCAGTATAATGTAATGTAGTTACAATAACTACATCTCGATTTAGTTAGAAAGGAATGATAATTATGAAAATCAAAGACCCTATTAGTGCTTTAACCCATTTTATTGGAATGATTTTATCTATTATAGCTGCTTCTTTACTGGTATTTAAATCTATCCAAAACACAACTTTATTACATGTTACTTCATTCACTTTATTTGGAGCTAGTTTAATTTTATTATATTTAGCCAGTACAGTTTATCATTCAGTAAACAAACCAAAATTAAGTGCCATTCTCCATAGAATAGATCATATGATGATATTTGTATTAATTGCAGGATCATATACGCCTATATGCTTAATTGCACTACAAGGATTCTGGGGATTTACCTTGATCACAATTATTTGGACCATAGCGCTTGGCGGTATCATCCTAAAAGCTTTATGGATTAATGCACCTCGTTGGCTTTCAACAGGCATTTATATTCTCATGGGTTGGTTAGTTATTATTGCATTTAACCCCTTATTAAAAGCTTTACCTACCGCTGCTTTTTATTGGCTTTTAGCAGGTGGGATTATTTATACTCTAGGAGGATTAATCTACGCACTTAAGTGGCCACATTTCAAATTTAAACATTTTGGCTTTCACGAATTATTTCATTTATTCGTTATGGGCGGAAGCTTTTGCCACTTTATGTTAATGTATCTTTATATATTACCTATGCAAATATAATTTATAGAAGTATTTCAAATAAATAAGCTCCAAGAATGGCAGCTATAACAACAAGAACTATATTTAGCTTAAAACTGGCAAATACTATAGCTATTATGGTTCCAACTGTAGCTGATGAAACATCATTTGTTGAATAAATAATATCAGGAAATATGAGTGATCCTAATGCAGCAAATGGTATGTATTTTAAAAATTTTACTATTCTTGGAGATAATTTTTTATCGTTTAATACTGTCATAGGAATCCAACGTGGTAAAAAAGTAACAAGACCCATTAATAGAATTGTTATGTAATATCTCACACTTCTCCCTCCAATTCAAAAAGTCTAGATCCTATAAAAGAGGCAATGACCGTCGATATAATAATTCGCCATCCCACAGATATATTCGATAATAATGGAACCCAATAAATTATCGAATTTATAACTATTGCCAATCCTGTTACTATGATTACATCTTTTCCTTTTCTTAAACTAGGTACCAACAATCCAATAAACATTGCATATAAAGCAATCCCTAAACTGTTCCTTATCCCTTCTGTCAATGCATCTCCTGCAAATATACCTAACCAAGTGCCAAAATTCCAAGAAGCATACGCAATAAAATTCAATCCTAATAATTTATATGGGTTTATCAATCCCTCTTCTTGAAGTGACGCTACGGCAAATGTTTCATCTGTGATACCAAAGGAAATAATGCTTAGTAGTTTTTTTGAAGTATTTTTACTTACCTTTTGAGACAAAGATGTAGACATCAAAAAATGTCTAAAATTTAATATAAAAGTTGTGAGCACAATTTCTATAATAGAGGCACCATACATCATTAAATTAGCACCAATAAACTGACTTGCACCTGCAAATACAACAAAAGACATCATTATCCCTGCTGATGTTGGAATCTCTGAGGCTCTTATGATCAGACCAAAAGTAATGGCTATTGGGATATAGCCTATGGCTATAGGAAGGCCTAGCTTTAAGCCGCCTATAAAATCTTGTTTTTTCAACCTTTTTTCCTCCCTTTTATTTGTATTTATAATATTGATGGGTCCGTTGTTGATGGCATATGTATACATCAAATTGGCTGCCTTTCTCTGGCGACCGGTCGACGCCAATCCGATATATACATATGCCATCAACCCGTGAATTACCGTGATGCAAAAAAAACAGGTCTACTTATTTTTTCTATGTAAAGTGGTGCACCTTAAAATCACCTGGACCTTGTCTAATTAGGTCTAATATAATTGACTTGGCGTTGACCAGTCGCCAGAGAAAGGCAGCCAAGTTAACTATATTACCCCTAAGTAGACTACCGACCCCATGACAATCTCAAAAAAAAGAAAAGCAGAATCAATCTCTACTTTTCTATTGTAATCATATATATAAATTTTTCAATAGCCTATTCTATTTTTTTCTACCTAATCTAACTCTATCGCCTTCATTAAGAATTTTCTTTCTTAATCTTATTGCATCAGGCGTTACTTCAACAAGTTCGTCAGATTCAATAAATTCTAATGCCTCTTCTAAAGTAAATTCTTTCGGTGTAAGAAGTTTGATAGCATCATCTGCTCCAGATGATCTTGTATTTGTTAACTTCTTGTTTTTACAAGGATTAACTGTCATATCTTCTTTTCTACTGTTCATTCCAATGATCATACCTTCATAAACCTCTACAGAAGGACCAACAAATAATTGAGCTCTTTCACTTAAGTTAAATAGTGAGTAAGCCATAGTTGTGCCACCTTCTTGAGAAATTAAAACACCGTTATTTCTTCTTGGAATTTCTCCACAGTGTGGGTAGAATCCATCAACAGTTCTAACCAATGTTCCTTCGCCTCTTGTATCGTTTATAAATTCGCTTCTATATCCAAGCAAACCTCTTGTAGGAACCAAGTACTCTAATTTAGTATAGTCATTTTCAGTACCCATTGATTCCATTACACCTTTTCTAAGGTTTAATTTAGAAATAACTGTTCCACTGTATTGATCTGGAAGGGTAATGATTACTTTCTCAAAAGGCTCTTCTTTTTTACCATCTACATTATGGATAAGAACTTCTGGTTTTGAAACAGATAACTCATATCCTTCTCTTCTCATATTCTCTAATAGAACAGATAAATGCAACTCTCCTCTACCAGATACTTTATATCCATCTGCACCTTCTAAAGTTTCAACTTTTAGACCTACATTGGTTTCTAATTCACGATCTAATCTATCTTTAATATGTCTTGTTGTAACATATTTACCACTCTTCCCAGCAAAAGGAGAGTTGTTAACAATAAAATTCATAGATAGTGTTGGTTCTTCAATTTCAATCAATGGCAATGCTTCAACAGTATTCACATCACAAATGGTTTCACCAATTGATATATCAGAAATACCTGCTAATACTACGATATCTCCACTGTATGCTTCTGAAACTTCAACTCTTTTTAATCCTTCATTTACAAATACTTTTGAGATTTTTCCTTTTTGAACTTGACCATCTCTTTTTGTAATGGTTACAACTTGATTGGTTTTTACCACACCACGTGTAATACGTCCAATTCCAAGTCTACCAATATAATCATCGTATCCTAAAGCAGAAACTTGAATTTGAGTTGGTTCGTCATCTCTATTTGGGTATATATCTACATGCTCTAATATTTGATCGTAAAGTGGTGTTAAATCAACACTTTCATCCTCTAATTCTCTTTTAGCTATACCTTCTTTTGCAATTCCGTAAAGAATAGGGAATTCAAGTTGCTCGTCAGTAGCACCTAGGTCAGCAAATAAGTCAAAAGTCATATCAACAACTTCTTCTGCTCTTTGATCTTTCTTATCTATTTTATTAATAAATAAAATTGGTTTTAAACCGATTTCTAATGCTTTTTGTAGTACGAATCTAGTTTGAGGCATAGGACCTTCACTTGAGTCTACTAACAGAATTGCAGTGTCAACTGTTTTTATAATTCTTTCTACTTCTGATGAAAAGTCAGCATGTCCAGGTGTATCTACAATATTAATTTTAACCCCATTATACTCTATAGCACAGTTTTTAGAGTATATTGTTATACCTCTTTCTCTTTCTAAATCATTACTATCCATTACACATTCTACTACAGCTTCATTCTGTCTAAAAACACCACTTTGACTAAGCAATGCATCTACTAAAGTAGATTTACCAGCATCTACGTGGGCAATTACTGCGATATTTACAATGTCTTTTCTTTCGTTCATTTATTATCCTACTTTCTTATTGAAAAACGTTTATATATGAATCTATTGAGTTAATATTCATTATTATTTTTTGTCACAACTTATATATAATACTAGAATTTATAGGATAATGCAACTTTTTCACAACAAAAAAAGACACAAAGTATGTGTCTTTTCTTATTGTATTATAGTCACTAGTACTAAAATGCGTTGTTTTTTTTATTTGATTATTTGTTTACAATAAAATCTTTTAATATTTTAGTTAATTCCTCTGCTTTTTCTTCTAAAGTTAAAATATCATTAGTAATTTCATCTAACGTGCTATTTTGCTCTTCTATAGATGCTGTTACTTCTTCAGTAGATGCAGCAGTCATCTGAGACACACTTGCCATTGTATACATACTCTCTTCAACGGATTCTTTAAATGAATTCATCTCTTCAATATATACTAAAACACCTTTTAATTTTTGAATGAATTCATTAGTCGAAACCTTAATATCATTAAACGAATTAGAAGATCCATGTACTGCTTCATATTGTTGTGCATTGATCTCTTCAGATTTTTTAACGGCTTCAACAGATTTTTTAGATTGATCAAGAATTCTTGCAATTACTGCTTCTATTTCTTTAGTAGATTGAGAGGATTGGGTAGCTAGTTTGCTTACTTCATTCGCAACAACTGCAAAACCTCTACCTGCTTCACCAACTCTAGCAGCTTCTATAGATGCATTTAAAGACAATAATTTAGTTTCCTCTGATATATTGTTCAGAATTCTAATGATTTTTTCTATATCTTGCACATATTTATTTAATTCACTCATTGCATTAACTACTTCTTCCGTTATTGCATTGGCTTCATCATTTTTAGCAATCAAAATATTAGCTGTCTCAATTCCTTTATCCGTAATTTTTCTCACATTATCTGAATCGCTATTAATCACTTTAATATCATTAACCACAAGATTTATTTTAGATGCTAATTCCGTAACCAAAGTTACACTTTTTTCAATTTCTTTTGATTGTTCATTAGCTCCTTCTGCAACACTTTCAACAGCTTTTTGAATTTCAATAGAAATTTCATTAGATTGTTTTGTTCTTGATGCTATATGACTGGTGGAATCGCTTACATCTATTGCCACCTGCTGACTTGTGGAAACAATCTCTTTGATTTGTTTAACCATTGAGTTAAATGTATCTGAAAGGGTTTTTATTTCATCCTTTCTATTAATAAATAATTCAATTGTTAAATCTCCTTCTTCAGCTTTTTTCATAGAACTCATTAATTCTTTCATTGATTTAGTCATTCTTAATGAAATTATAATACCTACGCTAACAGCGATGATACAAAATAATATAGCCAATAATGTTAAATTTAATTGCATATTATTTATGACACCTAATATGTCTTTTTCAGGAACAGCATTTATAAAAATCCAACCATTTTGGTTTTGTGTATAAGAAATTATGTGATTTTCCTTATTAAAAGGTTCTATGAATACTTCATGATTTTGATCAGTACTTTTATTCTTTATTAAGTCAAATAACTCATTCTCTACAATACCTTCTGACGATATAACATTACCATCAGGGGTTATTATAAAAGTACTTAAGTTTAAGTCACTTTCACTATTGTTTTCAAGTTCTCTTAGGAAATTTCTTTTATCTATATCAAAAATAGCTACGAATCTAACTCTACCAAACCTAAAGTAGTTACCTACAGAAGATATATAATCATTTGTATCTACATTGATTATCCCACTATGGTTGTCAATCCAAATTTGTCCGCCTTCATTTACTATTCTATTATACCAATCATACTGTCTGAGTTTATTCATATCCGTGTTGTGATTAATATATGAAGGAGCTGCCACTGTATGTCCATTGTCACTAATAATGTATATAGATGATATAAATGGATTGGCTGTTATTAAACTTGTAAAACGTCTTGTCACTAAAGTTGCTGCAGTACCTACTCTTCCATTTGATTGAGTTTCAACGAAAAAATCATTAAGAACTGCGTCATCTAAAAGTTGAATTTGTGCAACTTCTATTTGTCTTAACATTAGAGAAAAATAATCGCTTGTTTTAGCATTAGATTCAGCCAACTGATTTTTTGCTTGTAATATCATTTCTTTAGATGATGTACTAGATGAAATATAGGCAGTAATCATTACAGGAATTACTATGGTTACGAGTAATAGTAAGACCATTTGTGTAGATAAACTTGAGAATTGTATTCCTTTAACTTTAAACTTTTTAAGGTTCAATTTCGGAGACTTAATCCTTTTGTTGATTTTTGGTAATTTAATTTTAGGCAATTTAATATTATTGCTAAATTTTAGTTTAGTGGTTTTTCTTTTAGATTTCATCAAAGGTGCCTCCCTTAAGCTTAAAATATATATGTATAAATGAATGTATACTCTCTTACTATAATATATTAATTTCTGACAAAAAACAAGTATAATAAGTAATTATTAACATATGATTCATATATTGCTATGGCTAATTGGTATTTTTTAACAAAAGATAGTATTGTTTTAATTATATTTTTACATCTAATGCTTTAATAACATTTTCATAACTTTTTAATTCCTTTAATCCCCTTTCATTAATACTGTAAACCCCTCTATCTACTTTATCAAACCAATTATAATAATTTTTTTGTAATATTGACCCTGTTTTTTTATAATCTGTTCCTAGTTCTTTTAATGCTTTTATACTTAGTGGCCCTTTTTTTTCTAAAATATATGCTATATGTAGTGCTTGCTCTCTATAAGCTGTTACTATTTTGCTATGATTACTTCCACCTACATTATTGTCGCCACTTCTACACTCAAATTCCTTTTTTAGCTTTGCTATATTTCTACTTCTTACTCTAATCCCACTATTGTTTTGGGGAGTGATTAATTCCTCTACATAACATGTTTTATTTTTAAAGGATACAAGAATTAATCCAATATCTAACCTTTTTAATAGATTAATGGTTCTTTTCCATTTTTTAGTTTTTAGCGTTCTGTAATTTTTTGGTACAGCAACATATACATCTTCAGAAAGTTTCTGTCTATCTATTCCTTGTAGTATAAGTTCTAGGTTAAGTCTAAGTTTCATTTCTATAACAACAACTTTGTTGCCTTTTATAGCAATTACATCACAATCTAATACTTCACTTTTCACATCATAACCTTTATTTATAAAGTATTCTTTTACTGGTTTGTATAGGTCTATTTCTTTTACAGCTGTCATTTGTACCCCTCTCAATGAACTTACTTTTATTAATAATAAATATATCATATTTTATGGAAAACAAAAAGAAGAGCCATTAATGAAATCATTAATAGCTCCCTAATGCCTTATTCAAATGCTTTAAATATTGAACTTTTAGCTTTGCAAATTGGACAATTGTCTTCTGGTCCACCTACTTCTGTGTAACCACACACAGGACATACATATACAGTATCTAGGTTCATGTCTTTACCTTGTTTTGCAAGATCTTGAGCATCTTGAAAGAGTTTTGCATGAATTTTTTCTGCTTCTAATGCATAATGAAAAGCTCTTTCTGCACCGCTCTCATTTTGAAATTTTGCGGTTTCTAAGTATACAGGATACATTTGTTCTATTTCATGTAATTCACCATCTATTCCACCTTGAAGATTTGTAACTGTATCACCTACACCAAATATTGCACCTGCTGGTACTGTAAAATCTCCTTTTTGCTCTCCTAGAACTTTAAAATGATTATCCGCGTGAGCTAATTCTGCATAAGCTATCGCTTTAAATAGTCTTCCTATATTGGGAAAACCTTCTTTTTCTGCTAATTCTGCCCATATTAAATATCTCATATGAGCCATACTTTCTCCACCATATGCTGAACGTAAAAAATCAGCTGTCATTGCATTATTAACTGCTGCCATAAAAAAATCAACTCCCTAGTATTATTCGAGATAACTCGCTCTTTATATAGTTGACATATATAAAGAGTTTATACTAATAAGTTGATTTTTTTATGTATTAATATTTTTATGTATTAATTTTATTACCTAATCTAATAGATATGTTAGTAGCTGTTTGTTTAACTAAATTCGTTTCATAATCTATATCTAGATCTTCTTTAAATAACCCTGTAGCACTAACTGCGGCAATTATTCGATTATTACTATCAAACACAGGAGCACCTATACACAATATGTATTCTTCTAATTCCCGATCATCTAAAGCATATCCTTGATTTTTTACTAATTCTAATTCTTTATGGAAATCTTCTTTATTCAATATAGTTTTATTGGTTTTTTGTTCAAATGCCATATTATTAACTAAAGTATTTTTATAGTCATCTTCTTCATAAGCTAATAAAACTTTTCCTAAAGAAGTACAATAAATATCATTTCTAGAACCAATTTTAGCTGTGGTTACTATGGCATTAGAAGGTTCATATTTATATATATAAGCAACTTGATTGTTATCTAATATTCCTAAGAAGGACGTTTTTCCTAATTTCTCGCCTAATTCCTCTAAAAAAGGAATTGATATTTGAATCAAATCATTATTGTAAGAATAGGCCATACCAATTTCATAAGATTTTATACCTATAACGTATCTTTTAAATTCTTCATGCTTTTCAGCAATAAGATTCATACTTATTAGTGTTTGTAGAATATCAAATGCACTAGTTTGAGGGATATCCATCAGCCTAGTTATTTCTCTTAACGTTAATCCTTTTTTATTTTTAGATATTATATCTAACATATCAATGGTTCTTTTTGCTGTTCTGTTAATTTTCATATGCTTCCCCCATTGAAAACTCCTAGAATATGCTGTTCTTTAATAAAATATTTTTAAGGAAAAACTAGTATGGCATCTTTACCATACTAGTTTTTCTATTCTATTACCTTACAATTTCACTACCTAAATTACTCATAAACTTTGTTATTTCTTTTTCTCGTAAAATACTTGCATCTCCTGGTATCGTATGCTTAAGAATTGAGCAAGCAAGTCCAAATTCATTGGCAAATTTAAAATCCTCGTAATCATCTAATAATTTATGAATTACACCTGATACAAAGGCATCTCCACCACCAACTCTATCAAAGATATTAAATCTCGTAGATTCAGTCCTATAGACAGCATCTTTTGTATAAGCATAAGACCATAAACTATTTTCATTTGCCGAGAAAAGCTCCCTTTTCGTACCAAAAACATACTTTACACCGTATTTATCAATTAATTGATTAAACACATCCATACGCTTATCTTCATCATTATCATATTCTTTTGAAGGCTCTATTTCAAGCAATACATTGGCATCAAAATAACTTCCAAAACAAACATCAACCATTGGCATTATTTCTTGCATAGCTTCTTTAGCTTCTTCAATAGACCATAATTTTGAACGATAGTTAAAATCAAAACTAACTTTTACATTATGTTCCTTTGCTTTTTTCATTGCAATTAATGCTACTCGTCTGACATTTTCACCTAAGGCTAAAGTTATTCCACTTATATGAAACCACTCAACATCTTTAAATATTTTATCAAAATCAAATTCACTTTCATCAATATCCGTAATAGCTGAATGCTTTCTATTGTAAATAACCTGAGATGCTCTTGTACCAAAGCCATTTTCAAGAAAATATATACCTATATTCTCTCCTGCTCTAGCAATATTTTCTGTGTTTACGCCATATCCTCTAAGATGCACAATTGCCCCATCACCAAGTTGATTAGCAGGCAACTTAGAAATAAAACAAGTATTGCGACCTAAGTGAGATAAAGCAATCGCTACGTTAGCTTCTCCTCCACCATACGTAGAAGAATAATTATTTGTTTGTTCAATTTTATGATATAGTGGTGGGGAGAGTCTTAACATAATTTCTCCCATTGTTACAACACTGGACATATCTTCACCTCGTAAAATCCTACTTATTTAATCCGAAATAGTTTAAAGCGTTGTTGTAGCAAATGTCTTGCACAACTTTACCTAATACTTCGAAGTTAGCCGGATACTCTCCATTTTCAACTAATGTTCCTAATTTGTTACATAACACTCTTCTAAAGTACTCATGTCTTGTATATGATAAGAAACTTCTTGAGTCTGTTAACATACCAATAAAAGTACTAAGAACACCTAATTGAGCTAATGCTTCCATTTGTCTTTCCATTCCGTCTTTTTGATCGTTAAACCACCAACCAGAACCGAATTGGATTTTTCCTGGAATACCGCCACCTTGGAAGTTACCTGCCATTGTCGCTAATAATTCATTATCTCTTGGGTTTAAGCAATATAAGATTGTTTTTGGTAATTCATTGGTATCATCTAATTTATTTAATAATCTTGATAAGTCTACTGCAAAAGTTGCATCATTTACTGAATCAAAACCAGTATCAGGTCCTAATTCTCTTAACATACGAGCAGAGTTGTTACGAAGAGCACCAATATGAATTTGCATAGCCCAACCAAATTTTGCATATGCACGTCCAAAGAATACCATCATATATCCTTTGTATTTTTTGATTTCTAACTCAGTTAATGGTTCTCTTTTTAAACCTTTTTTGAAGATTGCATTAGCTTCTTCAAAAGTAGCTTCTTCATATACTACGATATCTAAAGCATGGTCAGATATAAAACAACCTAATTTATTAAAGTATTCAATTCTTTCTAATAAAGCATTTTCAAGATCATTTAAATCTTTTAATGGTTTTCCAACAACATCTGATAATTTATTCATCCAGTCAACGAACCAGTCTAATTCAATATTAACAGCTTTGTCCGGTCTGAATGTTGGTGTAACACTTACATCGAAAGTTGAATCTTCTTTAATTTTTTTATGCCACTCTAATGAGTCCACTGGGTCATCAGTAGTACAGATAGCTGTAACATTAGACATTTTAATTAAATTTCTAACATTAAGTTCCCCACTTTGAAGCTTTTTATTAGCTTCTTCCCAAATTTCTTCAGCTGTTTCTGGTGATAATATTTTATCAATCCCAAAGAATCTTTTTAATTCTAAATGAGTCCAGTGGTATAATGGATTACCAATTGTATAAGGCATTGTTTTTGCCCACATCATAAATTTTTCTTTAGCTGGCTTATCTCCAGTGATATATGACTCATCTATTCCTAATGCACGCATTGCTCTCCATTTGTAATGGTCTCCACCTAACCATATATCAGTAATGTTTTCATATGTTTTATTTTCTGCTATTTCTTTTGGGCTAATGTGGCAATGGTAGTCAATCAAAGGCATTTCTTTAGCATATTTGTGATACAATTCTTCTGCTGTTTTATTATTTAATAAAAAGTTTTCACACATAAATAGTTTCATTATCTTCACCTCAACGATTTTTATATTCTAAAATAGTTTTATATTATTTTAAAACTATAGGTAGAGCTAAGCCCACCTATAGTTTTTTTAGAATTTATATTTTATTATCTAGCTAACCATCCACCGTCAACAGCGATAGTATATCCATTAATATAATCACTTGCTTTTGATGCTAAGAATACACAAGGAGCTGCTAAATCTTCTGGTGTTCCCCATCTATCAGCAGGAATACGATCTAAGATCGCTCTATTTCTTGCTTCGTCAGCACGGATTGGTGCAGTATTTGCAGTCGCCATATATCCTGGAGCAATTGCATTTACATTGATGTTTTTGCTCGCTAATTCATTGGCCATAAGCATAGTAATACCTTTTACACCAGATTTACTTGCTGTGTAAGAAGGCACTCTAATACCACCTTGGAAAGATAACATTGAAGCGATGTTTATGATTTTTCCGCCACCTTGCTTAACAAATTGCTTAGCAACGGCTTGAGATAAGAAGAATACTGTTTTAAGATTAAGATTCATAACATCGTCCCAATCTTTTTCTGAGAAATCTAATACGTCTTCACGTCTGATTGTACCTGCATTATTTACAAGAATATCGATTCTTCCAAATGCTTCAACAGTTTTTGCAACAATTTCATCTACTGGTTCAATAGACATTAAATTTGCTTGGATACCTAAATATTTTCTTCCTGTAGCTTCAATTAAAGCTTTAGTTTCAGAATCGTCACCGATACCTACATTTACAATATCTGCCCCTGCTTCAGCAAGACCAACAGCCATACCTTGTCCTAATCCTTGAGCAGCTCCTGTAACAATAGCTACTTTACCATCTAATTTAAAATTATCTAACATCATAGTTAAAAAATCTCCTTTCAACCTCGTAGTATTTTCTATATTATTTATTATCTTAATTCATCCATTGATAAGTGGTCCATATCTGTAAAGATTTTGTTTTCTCCACACATACCCCAGATGAAAGAATAATTGCTTGTACCTACCCCTGAATGGATTGACCAACTTGGGCTTATTACTGCTTGTTCATTCGCCATAATGATATGTCTTGTTTCATTAGGTTGACCCATCATATGGAACACTCTTTGATCTTCTTTCATATCAAAATAGAAGTATACTTCCATTCTTCTTTCATGGGTATGAGAAGGCATTGTATTCCATGCACTTTGTGGTTCTAAGATTGTCATACCCATTGTTAATTGACAACTCTCACATACAGCAGGATGAACATATTGATAAATTGTTCTAACATTCATTGTTTCAGGATTTCCTAATTTAACAGGATTAGCTTTATCAAACTCAATTTTAACAGTTGGATACTCTTTATGAGCCGTTGCACTGTTAACATAGAATTTTGCAGGATTAGAAGAATCCACGGATTTAAAAACAACGTCTTTAATCCCTTTTCCAACATATATGCCATCTCTACTTTTAATCTCGTGTTCTTCTCCATCTAAAACAATAATACCAGGACCACCAACATTGATAGCACCTAATTCACGAGCAAATAAAAAGAAATCTGCTCCCATTTCTTTGCCTGCTTCTAATGCCAATTCTTTATTAACTGGCATTACACCACCAGCAATAATACGATCTTGATGAGAATAAGTGAATTTAATTTGATCTTGAACAAAAACATCTTCAATTAAGAAATGTTCTCTTATTTCATCAGTAGTATAATATTTTGCATCATCTGGATGATTTGCATAACGAATATCTAATTCCATTTTTTAATTTCCTCCTTTTAATTTACCTACATATTTGAATTTTAATGAGTAACCAAACCTAGTTAAAGGTCTACTGTGCTATGAATAGCATTATAGTGTCTCTAAACTGTCTGGAATAATGATTTTATTATAAAATAACGCCTGATTTAAATATGGCAATTTCTCTAGCATTATTTTTTTCATTGTTTACATATTCCCCATTAACCACATCAACCATATAATCGATGAATTCAACTAATAATTCGTCCATTGGAACACCTTGCATTAATCTACCTGCATTAAAGTCTATCCATCTTTTCTTTTTATTAGCTAAATCTGAATTGGTTGATATTTTAACAGTTGGAATAAAACCACCAAATGGTGTTCCTCTACCTGTAGTAAATAATACGATCTGACAGCCTGCCATTCCTAATGCAGTTGTAGCAACCAAATCGTTACCAGGTGCTGTTAATAGGTTTAATCCTTTTTCTCTTAATGTTTCTCCATATTCTAGGACATCTGTCACTTGAGAACCACCAGCTTTTTGAGTACAGCCAAGAGCCTTATCTTCTAAAGTGGTAATACCACCTTTTTTATTACCTGGCGATGGATTTTCATATATTGTTTGACCGTGATTTTTATAATACATTTTAAAATCATTAATCATTTTAACAATTTTATTAAATACTTCTTCGTCTTTAGCTCTTCTCATTAAAATATGTTCTGCACCAAACATTTCTGGAACCTCTGTTAAAACGGAAGTACCCCCATGAGCAATAACATAATCAGAGAATTCACCTAACATAGGGTTAGCAGTAATACCGCTAAATCCATCAGATCCACCACATTCTAATCCAAAACTGATTTCAGATAATTTTCCTGGTACTCTTTTATCTGTTTTCATTAATGTGTGTAATTCTTTTAAGATTTTTACCCCTTCTTCTATTTCATCTTCAACATCTTGTGAAACTAAGAATCTAATTCTTTCTTCATCATAATCTCCAAGAGTTTGTTTAAAATGGGCAATTTGATTATTTTCACACCCAAGACCTAGTACTAAAACACCACCAGCATTTGGATGTTTTGTAATATCTTGTAGTGCTAATTTAGTATTCTCATGGTCATCTCCCATTTGAGAGCAACCAAAAGCGTGACCAAATATGTGGACCCCGTCTATATCAGAAATATCTACTTCATCCTTAAATTGGTCAATGATTAATTTTCCAATTTGATTCACACAGCCAACTGTAGGTACAATCCATAATTCATTACGTATTCCAATGTCCCCATTTTTTCTTCTATAGATATTAACATCTCTATCAGGAAGTTTTGTTACAAATTCGTCGATAAAACATCCATCATACATGTAATCATTAACATCATTTAAGTTTGTTTTAGTATTATGAACGTGGATCTGTGTTCCTTTTTTTACATCTTCTTGTGCAGATCCAATTGGAGAACCATATTTAATTACATTATCACCTTTTTTTATATCAACAGCTGCTATTTTATGGCCAGCCCCGATATCTTCAAGTATTTCAATGCCATTTATTACTTCGCCTTTTTTAACATCATCCAAAGCAATAACAACATTATCATTTGGATTAATTGTTAGTAGTTTATTCATAAACTCACTCCTATCTATTAGGAAACTTTATTGTATTTCTATTTCTATCTCAATTTATATTTTTTATTGAGTGTTTATTAAGGGCTTTATAGATTCAACTATAGGATGACACCTGTTTTAAAAATAGCAATTTCTTTAGCATCAATAATCTCATTATTAGCTTGCTTACCATTTACAATGTCTACTATTAAATCTATAAATTCAACTAATAAATCATCCATTGTTGCTCCGCTTATTAAGCGTCCAGCATCAAAATCAATCCAATGTGGTTTGTTTTCTGCTAATCTAGAATTAGACGCAACTTTTATAGTCGGTACAAAAACACCATATGGTGTACCTCTTCCTGTTGTAAATAAAGCCAACTGACAACCTGACATTCCAAGGGCTGTGGTTGAAACCAAATCATTCCCTGGTGCAGCTAATAAATTCAAACCCTTTTCCTTTATTACCTCACCATATTGAATAACATCAACTACTTTTGAGTGTCCACCTTTTTGTATTGTCCCTAAGGATTTATCTTCAAGGGTCGTAATGCCTCCTTTTTTATTCCCAGGAGAGGGATTTTCATAGATAGGTTGATCATGTCTTTTATAATAATTTTTAAAATCATTAATCAAATCTACTATCTTATGAAATGTTTCCTTATCTTTTGCTCTTTTCATTAGAATATGTTCGGCACCAAACATTTCCGGAACTTCTGTTAGAACAGAGCTTCCTCCATGATAGGTAATGTAATCTGAAAATTTACCTAATAGAGGATTAGCTGTGATACCACTAAAAGCATCAGAACCACCACATTTTAGGCCTATACTGATTTCTGATAATTTACCTGGTTCCCTTTTGTCATTTTTCATCTTACTATATAATTCTTTAAGAAGTTTGACTCCTTCTTCTATCTCATTCTTAACTTCTTGTGTCACTAAAAATCTAACTCTATCTTCATCATATTCTCCAAGAGTTTCTTTAAAGACGGACACTTGATTATTCTCACAACCTAAACCAAGTACTAATACACCACCTGCATTAGGGTGTTTTGTAATATTTTGAAGGGCTTTTTTAGTATTTTCATGGTCATCACCCATTTGAGAGCAACCAAATGGATGGACATATATATTGATCCCATCAATTTTAGACGTATCCACTTCTTTTTTTATTTCATCTATCATTTTTTGTCCAACTCTATTGACACAAGCTACTGTTGGAACAATCCATAATTCATTTCTAATGCCTACATTGCCATTTTTTCTTCTGTATATATAAACATCTTTATCAGGGATAGTTGTAGAAATGTCATCTACAACCATTCCCTCATAATTATATTCCAGTATATCACTTAAATTTGTCTTAGTGTTATGAGTATGAACAATACTGCCTTTTTTAATAGTTTGTGTAGCAGATCCAATTGGAGAACCATATTTTATAATATTACTACCCTCTTCAATATCCTTAATAGCAATCTTAAATCCTGGTCCTATTTCTTCTATTAGTTCTATTCCATCTACTATTTCGCCTTTAGTAAAATTATCTAATGCAACAACCACATTGTCTTTCTCAGAAATTTTAATAATTCTGTTCATATCATCCCCCCTATGAATTTAGGAAATATTATAATACAGCTTTAACGGCTTCTTTCATACCATCTTTCATAATAGCATAAACGCTATCTACAACAAAATCATTCGCACCTTTGATCCCAGAAAAATCTACTTCCCAGTGATCTTTTAATCCTAAGTATTTATCAACCATTCCTTGCACGCTTTCACGAGATCCATCATATGATGCCCATAACTCGTTGTACATATCTAAGAATTCTTGATTATCACTTACTGGAATTGTTTCTCCATCTCTTTCACCTTTAAAGAAAACTAACATACTTGCTAAAGAGAATAATAATCTTTTTGGAAGTTCATTTTTTCTTTCAACATATTTCACCACTGAAGGTAAAATTCTAGTTTTGTATTTTGTTGTTGCATTTAATGCAATTGATAATAACTCATGACGTACATATGGGTTTCTATATCTATCAATTACTTCATTTGCAAATTTATCTAATTCATCAGCTGGTAAATCAAGTGTTGGGATGATTTCATCAAAAATTGTATTTTTAACGAATTTTCCTAACACATCATGTTCAACTGTTTCTCTTACTGTATCGATACCGTATAAGAATGCAACAGGAACCATAGCAGTATGTGAACCATTAAGTATACTAACTTTTCTTTGTTTGTATGGTGTTAGATCTTCAACAAAAATGACATCTAAACCAGCTTTATCCAATGGGAATTCTTGTTGTACTTTTGGATCTGAAGTTTCAATAACCCATAAGTGGAAAATCTCACCTTTTACGATTGAATGATCTTCATAACCAAGTTCCTCAGTTAATTCTTTGATTTCATCTCTTGGGTAGCCTGGTACAATTCTGTCTACAAGTGTACTACAGAATGTATTGGCATTATTTAACCAGTTGATAAATCCTTCATCAAGGTTAGCTAATTTTGCTAAATCATTAAGTATTAATTTAAGTTCTTTACCATTTTTATCTATAAGTTCACAAGGAATAATGATTAATCCTTTATCTTCAGCACCTTTGAAATGTTTGTATCTTTCTACAAGTAATGCTAATAATTTCCCTGGAAATGATGCAGGACACTTGCTAAAATCTGTATCATTTTTATCTAAAATAATACCTGCTTCAGTCGTATTAGAAATAACAAAACGTAAGTCATCGCTTTTAGCATATTCTAAGTATTTATCGTACTCTGGATAAGGATTAATAAAGTCATCTATAACATCCACAACTGTTTTACTTCTAACAACTTCTCCATCTTTCAGACCTTCTAATATAACTGTATATAAACCATCTTGTTCACCAAGCTCTTTTACTCTACCAAATTCAATTGGTTGAACTACAGCGATATTTGAATTAATTAAACCTTTGTCATTGCCTTCTTGGATAATCCAATCACAAAAAGCTCTTAAAAAATTACCTTCACCAAATTGTAAAATTTTAATTGGGCGATTTGTTTTACTTACTACATTTTTATTTAACTTTTGCATTTGTCTAACACTCCTTTTATTTAATTTTAAAGTATATATTTATATAGTCCTAAATCATTCTTTTTCTTTTATATGATACCCTTTGAATTCAAACATATACAAGGGGAACAAATTAGGCTAATACTAATTATGTAACTATACTCATAGTCTACCATATTATGCTAAAAAATCAACTTAATTAAATTATTAACAAATACTGTATACATATATATTTTCCTTAATTCAAGTTGATTCTTTAGAACAATATGCTATCTAATATTCTTTGATATTCAAATATATTTCTTCTTACTATAAAGAGTATTACTACTAATATGTATTAGTAGTAATACTACATTTATAAGTATATTTTATTGATTTAATTTTATTACTTCTGCAATTGTCATAAAGAAAGGCGCAACACCTTTTGCTTCATCTACAACAACTCTTTCAGATAAATAGTATTCAACGCTTCCATCTCTTTTTTCATTGTCAAGTCCTGCAACTTCACAAATGCCTCCAAGGTGGAATTTTCCATCTTCTTCATAGAAGTATTTATTAATCGTACCTTCATATGCTTTTAAACCAAATTCAAGGTATTTTTGATCTAAATAACCAAGTCTAACCCCTTTTAAAATTGCATAAGCAATCATTAAAGTACCACTTGTTTCTAAATAATTACCTTCAAGATCTAGTTTATCAACAACTTGATACCACATACCCTCTTCAGTCTGATAAGATAACATACCATCAATTTGCTCTACTAATAATGCACTTAGTTCTTTAGTAATTTCTTGATTGTTGCAAATTTCCATTACATCAACAAGAGCCATTGCTACCCAACCAACTGCTCTAGACCAAACATTTGGTGCTTTTCCTGTTTCTTTATCAGCCCATTGCATAGAATAAGTTTCATCATAAGCATGAATGTATAATTCTCTTTCACTATCCCAAAGATATTTTTTAACATTTCTAAATTGGTTAAGAATATCTTCGTAGTTATCACTATCAGTAAATTCTTTAATATATCTTGCATAATATGGTTGTCCCATATAAAGACCATCTAACCAAATTTGATTAGGGTATCTCTTTTTATGCCAGAAACTTCCTGACTGTGTTCTTGGATGTGTTTCTAATTGAGCAAATAATGTATCCATTGCTTTTTTGAATTTTTCTTTATTTGTTTGAGCATATGCATCAAATAAAACTTTACCTGCATTTATATTATCAATATTGTAATCTTCTTGTTTATATTGAGCTAGTTTGCCATCTTCATCTATGCCTTTATCCAAATAGTTAAGAATAAACTCATTGTAAGCATTGTCTTTAGTTGCTTCATAAAGATACTCACTACCTGATAATATAATGCCATCTTCATAGCACCACTTACCACCTTTATAAGGTTTAAAGTCATTAAGATACTGATGTGTGTATTTTATTACGGATTCTATATTACTCATAAGTAATGCAGTCCTTCCATCGTTTTTTAATTATCTTTGTACACGACCTGAAGCGTCACCTTGAACTAAAACTTCAACTTCATCTTCCATTACTAAGTTGTAATCACCAGGAATAGTGTGTTTTAAAGCACTCGCTGCAACAGCATACTCAAGAGCATCTTTAAAGTTTGGTCTTGTTAATAAGCCATGGATCAATCCACCAGAGAATGAATCTCCACCACCAACACGGTCTACTATTTTGATATTGTAGTGACGTGAATGATAGAATTCATTACCATCATAAATTAATGCACTCCAACCATTTTCACTAGCTGAATGACTTTCACGTAAAGTAGTCGCTAAGAATTTAAAGTTGAATTTTTCTTGCATTTCTTTGAAAATATTTTTGTATCCTTCTAATTCTAACTCACCTTGCTCAACATTTGTTTCACCTGGTTTGAATCCAAGACATTTTTCTGCATCTTCTTCATTACCAATACAAACATCAACATATTGCATTAAGTTAGTCATTACTTTTTGAGCTTGCTCAGGTGTCCATAATTTTTTACGGAAGTTTAAGTCAACTGAAACAGTAACCCCATGTTTTTTAGCTGCTTTTAAAGCTTCTTCTAAAACTACTGCACTTTTTTCAGAAAGAGCTGGAGTAATACCAGTCCAGTGGAACCAATCTGCACCTTCAAAAATAGCATCAAAGTCAAAATCAGAAACATCAGCAAGAGCAATAGCAGAATCTGCTCTATCATATACTACTTTAGATGCTCTCATAGAAGCACCAGTTTCTAAGAAGTAAATACCAACACGGTCTCCACCACGAGCAATAAAATCAGTGTTAACACCGAATTGTCTTAAGCTATTTACAGCACATTGTCCAATTTCATGTTTTGGAAGTTTAGATACAAAGTATGCATCATGTCCATAATTTGCAAGAGAAACAGCTACATTTGCTTCTCCTCCGCCATATACTACATCAAAATTATTGCTTTGTGTAAATCTTGTGTTTCCTGGAGTAGATAATCTTAACATTATTTCTCCCATAGTTATAACTTTAGCCATTTTAATATCACCTTTCTCTTTTATAATTTTTATAATATTATAATTATATCACATATATAAATTTGCGATACATTTTTTATCTAAATTTAGTTTTTTTTGGAAAAAAATTTTTTTGCAATAGAAAAAGGTAAGTTGTCCCCTGCCCCTAAAAGCAGGGAAACTTCCCTTTTTATATTAATTTATTTAATTTACTGCTTTTCGTATATATAAATAGGCTTCGCATTTATAAACACAAAAAACATTTAACTCAACTTAAGTATCTTACTTAAGTAAGATACACAAGTTTGGTTAAAAGCATAATTTCCAAACTTTGCAAATCATACTTTCTAATTATTAATATAATTATCGCAATTCTCTATAATTACTTTTTCACCATCGTTGCCAACTATATCTATATTTTCAAGTTGAACAGTTTCAACATTATTTGCAAAGATACCTAATTTATCTACTGGTTCAATGTGACACATCATAGCTGGTTTGTTTGGTTGAGTTTCCTTCGCAAAAGATATTTTAACATTTTTAAAGCTTACTTTTTTTATCTTTTGTTCTGGTAAACCATAGAAATAACCTGCAGCAACTTCTGCTCCTGTACATTCTATATCTTCAAAATGAAACTCACCTAAAAATGGTGTTCTGTCATCAACTGGTAATTTATCTTTGGTCCATACGTACTCAACTTTTCCGTCTGGATCACAGTGATAAAACATGTTAACAACAAAAGGCGTTAGCACTTTATCCATTTTGATATTCTGGAATGATACATTCTCAACTGTTGCAAACTTACCTCTACCTCTTCGTGTCTTAATTCTAAGACCTCTATCGGTTTGCTCAAAGAGACATTGCTCTACTTTTAAGTTCGCAATTCCACCTGACATTTCGCTTCCAAGCACAACTGCACCATGCCCATGTCTCATATGACAGTTTCTTATTACCATGTTTTCTGATTTTTTTCTAAAAGTTTGACCCATATACAATTTTCCTGATTTGATTGCTATACAATCATCACCAACAGATATATTTACACCTATGATATTGACATTACCACAAGATTCAGGATCTAGTCCATCTGTATTTGGTGAATTACTAGGATTAATTATATTAATGTCAATAAAATTTAGATCATCAGAAAAATAAGGGTGTAATGTCCAAGATGGTGAGTTTTGGATCGTCATCCCTTGAATGGTTATATTCTTACATTGATTTAAAAATACTGTCCTTGGTCTCCAACAAGTCCTCATTACTTTTGCATTTTCCCACCAAGTGGCATTTTGTGCATTACCGTCAAGTGTTCCCAAACCAATAATCTTAACATTTTCAACATATAAACCAGTTATTAAACTTGCATTACAAGATTCTGGACTTCCTTCCCAAGTACCTAAGTAAAATTCAATATCTTCTTTTTCAGAAATTCTACCAGGTAAAATTGGATAAGCATCTCTATCCGTACTTCCAAGCAATACTGCATTTTTTTCGAATTCAAGTGTTAAGTCACTCTTTAAAAATATTGGTCTTACATAATATATTCCTGCTGGTACAAATACTCTACCGTCTTTAGGGCAGGAAAGAATTGCTGCTTGTATTGCACTAGTATCGTCATTCTTTCCATCTCCAATTGCCCCAAAATCTTTTACATTTATAGACACTTTTTCTTCCAATGTTTTGAATGTTTTTGATACTTTTTCACCTTGAAGTTCAACAATAACTTCATATTCTGTATTAGGTGATAAATCATATAAAGAAAATACATTTTTATTGTTTTTTTCAATTACTTGTTTACCATCTAAATATACATTATAAGGATTAGCGCTAAAATAAATATCTTTATTTTCAAGCTCTAAAGTTACACTTCTTGATGTAACTAATATTATGTTATAATTCATAAACTTACCTCGCAACGAATCTTTTATCACTTATCGAGTAACACTTTATAATTTATATCTAATCTTTTTACTTACTCTTTGTGTATAACCTTACTTCTGTTCTTGTAGCGCTTTCATGTACACCTTTTTTTCCAAAGAAAACTGGGATACACATCACCCAACAAGAAATCCATTTAGAAAATGTTTCTCTTACCAACATAGTTGAAAAACCTGCCGGTTTGTTAGTTTGTAAGTCAATTACAACCAATCCAACATATGTTTTTCCAATACTTCTTCCCTCTTTCCAAAACAAATACTGAAGAAGTATTGGAGCAGAAACACATATAATAACAACACTGAATAAAGCTAATGTGTTTAATATACTATACTCAAATGAACCTAAAAATTCTATGGTGGCAATTCCATATAGAATTCCCATTAATAGCAAAAATAGAATAACTATATCCATTAATTCTGCTACTATTCTTTTTACTAGCATTAAATCACATCCAATATTATGTTAAGATTAGTCTTAACCTTTTGATCCAGTTGTTGCAACACCATCGATAAAGTATCTTTGTGCAAAAGCAAAAATTGTTAACGCTGGTATTAAAGCCATAAATGACATTGCATATACTTTACCATAGTCAGCTGTAGACTCAGCATCAATTGCTGTTCTTAATGCAACAGATAAAGGTAGTCTGCTCATTCTTGTGATATAGATTAATGGACCTAAATAGTCGTTCATCCCCCACATAAATGTTAATACCGCTACTGTAATAACGATAGGTTTTAACACTGGCACTAAAATATATATAAGTGTTTGAAGTGTATTACATCCATCCACAATTGAAGCTTCATCTAATTCACGTGGAATCGTTCTAAAGAACTGAATCAACATAAATACGAAGAATGAGTTTGTTGCAAACATAGCTTCAACCCAAAGTGGATAGTATGAGTTAATCCATCCTAAAGCATTGTAAAACAAATACATTGGTATTGTAAAAATAACTGAAGGCATTAATAATGTACCGATAATTAATGCAAAAACTATTCTTTTACCTTTAAAACTAAATCTTGAAACTGCATATGCAGTAATTACTGAAGATACTACAGTAAAGAAAGTTCTAGGAACCAAGTATCTTAATGAATTCGTAAAATGGTGTAAGAATGTATATCCTGTATTAAAGTTCCAAGCTCTTTTCCAAGCGCTCCAATCACCAAAACCTTCCTGTGGCAATAAACCTGCTGAAGTAAAGATTTCATGGTTGCCTTTAAATGTTGCAGTAAATAACCACATAAGTGGATATAACATTATTAAACCTACAAGTATTAATATTATATATCTGAAAAAGGAATTGATTTTTCGTTTAGTTCTTAATTCCATCTTAATAAGTCCCCCTTAGTCTGAATAATGTACCCAGTATTTTGAAGATCTAAATACTGACATTGTTAAAATCATAATTAATAGGAACAATACCCATGAAAGCGCCGCTGCATAACCCATGTTAAGATTTCTTCTGAAGGCAGTTTCATAAATATAAACATTTAATAAATACGTCGAATAATTAGGACGACCTTGAGTTATTAAGTATGAACTGTTGAACTCTTGGAACGCATTAATCGTTCTCATAACAAAGTTAAATAGAATAACAGGTGTTATAATCGGTATTGTAATTGCAAAAAACATTCTAAATTTAGTAGCACCGTCAATTGCTCCAGCTTCATATAATGATCTTGGAACGTTTTGTAATGCAGCTAAGAAAATAACCATTGTTGAACCAAACTGCCAGGATCTTAATAAACTCATTACTAACATAGCTAAATTAGGATCCGTATACCATCTTACTTGTTGACCACCTAGATTAGTTATTATTTGATTAACAAGTCCTCTAGTTTCAAATAAGAATTTCCACAATGTTACGATAGCAACATTACCACCTAAGATTGATGGAATATAGTAGGCTGTTCTAAAGAAGTTTACACCTTTTAACTTAAAGTTAAGGATAAACGCAATGAACAATGAAAATACCAATACCAATGGCACTGTAAGTATAACGTATTTTATAGTAGCCCAAAAAGACTTTGAAAATACTGGATCATCAGTAAGCATTCTTACGTAATTGTCAAGACCAATAAATCTGTTGTTAGTTGACATTAGCCTATATCTCATGAAACTAAGTCTAAATGAGTTAACAAATGGGTAAACTCTGAAGATAAGAAATCCTAGAACCCATGGAGTTATAAATATATAGGGTGCAATTCTTCTGTTACTCATATCATTCATAACCTTCCTTTTTTAATGTTGATTGCAGCACTGACACCAAGGGTATCAGTGCTGCAATAGTTTTTAGCAACAATTTTTAATTATTAGTTTTCCATTGCTTCTGCAACAGTTCTGTCAAATGTATCAAGAATCATTCTTGCAGCTTGTTGTGGAGTTATTCCACCTTCAGCAAAAAGGAATTCTTCTATAGCATCATTAGGAACTTTTCTTACAGTTGTGTCTTCGAAGAATGGGTGGAAAGTGTAACCATCAGTTTCAGAAACCATTAAGTGACCTTCCCATGCAAGACCTTCTAACATTCCCGCTTCGTCTAAGATATCAAGAGCAACACGGTTTAAAGGAATAGCTCTTTCTAAACCATGAGCAAGTACAGCATCTTTATCAGTATACATAAAGTTTAATAATTTAGCTGCTGCTTCTGGATGCTCAGAGTTAACACTTACAGAGAATGCCATTAAGATTTTGCTAAATACACCAGTGTGTTTAGCGCCATCCATTGTAAACCAAGGAACTGGTCTAACGTCTGGGTTAATAGCTGGGTTTAAGTTGTTAACATCTCTTTGGATTCCTGAGTTCCATTGGAATACAGCTGCATATCTACCATCAATCCAGTTTGGATTTTCGTGGTTTTTCTCTGCTGAATCATCATGGAATCCTGGAATTACATTATTATCAACTAACTCTTGAACAAATTCAAAAGCTGTTATTAATTCTTCTTCTGTGTACGCTAATTGGTTACCATCGAAAATATCTTTTCCTGTTAATTGAGCTAAGTAACTCCACATCATTAACTGAAGTGCATCAGTATATCCAATGTTTCCTAATGGATAGTAATCTGGACCTAATTTTTCTTTAAATACTCTACCAGCTTCCATTAATCCATCCCAAGTAGTTGGAACTTCAATACCAGCTTGCTCAAATGGTGTATGGTTTACATAGTATAAACGAGCTCCAATACTTGTTGGAACACCTTGAACTTTACCATTAATAGTAATTGGCGCTAATGTTTCTGCTGGCCAGTTGTTTAAGTCAATATTTCCTAATTGTCTTAAGTCATAGAAACCGTCTCCTTCTGGAGAGAATCCATAGAACCAGTTGAAGTTGATTTGCATTAAATCAGCTTCGTCTCTTGCTGTTAATTGAGCTGCAATTCTTTCGAAGTGTCCAGTCCAAGCTGTAAACTCAGGAACTACAGTAATGTTTGGATTAGCTTCCATAAATAAATCAATTACTGCTTGTGTAGCTTCGTGACGTGAATCTCCACCCCACCAAGAAAATCTGATTTCGATGTCTTCATCGATCTCAACTGGACCTGGTGCTGGCTCCCCTGGAGCTGGTGCTGGAGCTGGATCTGGAGTTTCATCTTTTTGTCCACATCCAACGATAGATAGTGTTAATGCTAACACAACTAATAACGCTAATAACTTTTTCATAAAAAACTTTCCTCCTCTAATCTTTTAGATTGATTGGTTTGATATATATTCAAAACATTAAATTAAAATAATAATTTAATGTCTTAAATCATTATTTCTGTCTTGCCTCTTTAACTTTAGCAACGAATTGCTTAGCTAAATCTGTTACCCCTGCATAGTCACCAGTTTTCGCTGGAGCTGTTAAATCCCCACCTACTCCTACTGCTACACAACCACTTTTAATCCATTGATCTACATTATCAAGGCTTACCCCTCCAGTTGGCATTACTACCGCTTGTGGAAGTGGACCTTTAATTGCTTTAATATATGATGGACCTACTATGCTTCCTGGGAAGATTTTAATAACATCTGCTCCCGCTTCCATAGCAGTAAGGATCTCAGTTATTGTAATACAACCTGGCATATATGGTATTCGGTATCTGTTACATAATTTCGCAGTTTCAAGGTCAAATCCTGGAGATACAATATATTCTGCACCAGCCAAAATAGCAATCCTTGCAGTTTCACTATCTAATACAGTTCCCGCTCCTACGATTAACTCATCTGCTGAAAAACTATTTTTAAGTCCTTCAATAACTTTATGAGCACCTGGAACAGTAAAAGTTACTTCGATAGCTGGAACTCCACCTTCAATACATGCTTTAGCAATCTTGTTAGCTTCATCTTCATTTTCTGCTCTAACTACAGCAACAACACCAACATCTGTTATTTTCTTAAGTGTTTCATACTTCGACATTTTCTTAACACCTCCTTTAATAGAAAATCGAATAAAATTCGATAGTCTAATTATACCAAAGGGTATTGTTTATTGTCAACAAAAAAAAATAATGAGCAATAATGTTTTTAGTTATAATACCATGTAACACCTTGTTAGAGGTATACTATTATTTACATCGTATATATTTTAAACTATCAGACATCCTTTTATGAACATTATTTTGTATATATCTCTCTTCCGTTTTTTATTATAGCACAATGAAACTAGAATGCCTACTTTATTTATAATTTTTTTATAGAAAAAATATACAAGAATTAAAGCACTTATTATTCTTTTACATTATCCTAGGATATTATAATATATTTTTTATAACTATGCACTACTTTTTTAGTTTTTTCCACCAAATATTCATGGTCTCAAAATCTCCGCCAATATTGGTGTTTTTAATTAAGGTTCCAGAGTGTTCATATTCTAGTTTTGCAAATGTTATATTCATACCATAAGACTTAGCTCTAGCTATTGTGTAAGCTGTTTTAATATCTCTTCTAACCATTTCTTCTTCCATGACCATTAATAAATTGACAGCCAAACCATTCCCTCTACATTCAGGCAATGTTGCAAAGTCCGTCATTTCTACATTTAAGTTCTTTACATCCATTTCACAAGAGGATATGGCAATTAATTTACCTTCCATAAAAACACCAAAGTACACTAAGTTATCATCCATTGTTTCTTCTATATAATTGGGATCGTGAATTGGAAAAGGATATGTTTCAAACACTTCACTATACACCTTTGCCATTTCTTTACTATCTTTTTTATCCAATAACCTTATATAATATTTACTAATAAGCTTATTCTCATTATTTAAAGTGTTTCCTTCTTCTTTTTTTCTTAAGGCTTTTTCTAACACGAGCTTTAGATTAGGATCTTCATCTTTACTTCTCCACTCTTTTAAGAACTTTCCCAAGAACAAAACATCATTCTCTCCCTTAACCATTTCAGGGACATGCCCCTCAACCATATATCCTTTAGCTAAGAATTCCTTTTCACAGCCATAAGGCACTTTGGCAAATATTTTTGAGTAATCATTTTCCTTAGCTTTTTCTTCTATATTATATAGTACATCTGATACGTCATTTTTATCTAATTTCATTAAATAGACTCTATCGTTATGTTTGCCATGCTGTATCATGGAATTCCCTAAATTTATAATTTCATCCATGTTAACATCCCTTTCTTATCCTTTTATTTTTTCACCAAAACTTATACTTACATAAGATAATAGCAGAGAAACATTTCTCTGCTATTATCTTTATTTAAAATTGACTTTAATACGATTCTCTTAATAGATGTCTTTCGTTATCTTCTGGAACCAAAGAAATTGTATCATCATAGTCTGATAACAACTTGTTTACACCAATTGCTTCAAATTCCTGACCTTCGTCTAACTTCAGAGGCAATACACATTCATCGCATTTTCTATTACAGAAAATAGGTTCATATGAATCTGGCTCTTTATAAGTCGTAATAACACCTTCATAATTTCTTAGAACTACCTTATTGGTAGACCAAGAAATAATATAATTCGGCATTGCAGGAATTTTTCCACCACCGCCTGGAGCATCAATGACATATGTTGGCACAGAGAAACCACTGGTATGACCAATAAGACTTTCCATGATTTCTATACCTTTTCCTACAGGAGTTCTAAAATGAGTTAACCCCTCTGACAAATCACATTGATATAAGTAATAAGGTCTTACTCTATTTTTAACAAGCAAATGCATTAACTTCTTCATAATTTTTGGACAGTCATTTACCCCAGATAACAATACACTTTGATTCCCTACTGGGACACCAGCATTAGCTAGTTTACTTATGGCCTCTTTAGAAGCATTTGTAAACTCTCTAGGATGATTAAAATGAGTATTTAACCAAACTGGATGATGTTTCTTTAATACATTAACAAGATTATCTGTTATTCTATAAGGAAGTACAACTGGCATTCTACTTCCTATTCTAATGACTTCAACATGAGGTATTTCTCTTATTTGAGTAAGTACCCAATCCAAATAATCATCATCAAGCATTAATGGATCCCCACCTGATAGCAATACATCTCTAACTTGCGGATGCTCTTTTATATAAGCGATTCCTTCTAATAAAGTATCTTTATTCGGTATATAGTCAACATCTCCAACTTTTCTCTTTCGTGTACAGTGTCGGCAGTACATTGAACAAACATTGCTTATATGAAACAACACCCTATCTGGATACCTATGAGTTATCCCTGCTACTGGACTATCTTCATCTTCTGATAAAGGATCTTTCATTTCGTAAGGTTCAACACATAATTCTTTTACATCAGGAAATGATTGTTTAAATACTGGATCATTTCTAAAATCATTTACTTCGATTAAGGATAAATAATATGGTGTTATTGCCAATGGAAACTTATTAAGTGTTTCACTTAATTCATCCTTTTCTTCAGCAGCAAATTTAATCCCTGTTACATCTTCGAAAGTTTCAATATCATTTATGGTATTTCTAATCTGCCACTTCCAGTCTCCCCAATCACTCTCTTTATATCTTTTCTTTGTACTCATATTGCCTCCCTATAACAATTTTATTTTTGAACTCATCAGGGTCAATAGGTGCAAAAAAGCACCCTAACCCTATAAAAATATAGAGTTAGAGTGCCTAAGCTTCGCCATTGTAGCTCACTTTATACCACCCAAATGTAGATGTTTTCACTACAAATGCATAGTATAATTTAGGACCACTTGATCCTAAACAGACCCCAGTTCTATAGATGTTTTTCATTATTAGGCTCACCACTTATCGTTAACTTACTTACACCCACTTATAGCGTGTATAAGCTTGTTAACTGGTTACTACCAATAATTACTTCACATTTACTTTTCCATTATACTATATTTTTCACAATGTGTCAAAATGCCAAAGATTTGATGTTTTTAATTCAATCAATACATAATAAAAGACTGTATATATTGACAAATAAAAGAAATAAAGGTAAAATAACAATAATAATTTTAAAGGCCTTGACAAGGAGGAGTATATATAATCAGATTTCTAGAGAGAGGATGCAGGTGCAAATTCCTTATGATGGTTATATAGAAGGTAGCCTTTGAGCCATGAACCGAACACGATAAGTAAGTAGACTTCATCGGATCCCACCGTTATAAGGGATAGCCTGTATTATCATTAAGAGCGTACAATTGTACGAATTTAGGTGGTACCGCGAATATACCTTCGTCCTATATTTTTTTAGGATGAAGGTTTTTTATTTTATAGCAGCAATTTTCATCCCACTATTCAATTCTAAGGAGGTTTTATATATATGGAGATTACTGGTGCAAAACTACTTTTAGAAGCATTAAAAAAGGAAGGTGTTGATACATTATTTGGATACCCAGGAGGGTATGTTATTTCAATTTTTGATGCTCTTTATTCCGAACCTGCTATAAACTTAATACTACCTAGGCACGAACAAGCATTGATCCACGCTGCTGATGGCTACGCACGAGCCACTGGAAAAGTTGGGGTTTGTTTGGTTACAAGCGGTCCTGGTGCAACCAATACCATCACAGGATTGGCTACTGCCTATTATGATTCTATTCCATTAATTTGTATTACAGGTCAAGTTCCAACTTCAATGATAGGCACCGATGCTTTTCAAGAAGCAGATATTTTTAACATCACCCGCTCTGTTTGCAAACACAATTATTACGTAACAAAAAGGGAGGATCTTGGTCGCATTATAAAAGAAGCCTTTTATATTGCCACAACCGGAAGACCTGGACCTGTAGTAATTGATTTGCCAGGAGATATACAAAAAGAGCTTGGCTCTGCCCTTTATCCTGAAACCATCACTGTAGATGGTTATTGTGACAAGCCTGAGTTAGACGAAAATCTTATACTTGACGCCACTGCTTTAATAAACAGTTCTAATAAGCCATTATTCCTTATTGGTGGTGGTATGCAAAATCAAGACTGCGCTAATAGTTTTTTAGAATTAGTTAATAAGACCAATATTCCAGTAATAAGTACATTAATGGGTCTAGGTGTCTACCCAGAAAAAAGTCCCCATAACTTAGGAATGGTAGGTATGCATGGCTCCCTTGCAGCAAACCATGCCATAAGCAATTGTGATTTACTAATTGCTATTGGTACAAGGTTCACTGATAGAGTAACCTCTAAAATCGAAACCTTTGCCAAAGATGCTAAAATCATTCATATAGACATTGATGAATCAGAAATTAATAAAAGGGTTATGTGTAACATCTCGATTAACGGTGATGCACATCAAACTTTATCTTTATTATTAAAACAAAATTACTCATTAAATATTGAAAGCTGGCTCAATGAGGTCGTTGATCTAAAGAAAAAAACCACTATATTAAATGATGAGTACAATCCCAGAGCCATCCTAAAAAAAATTGCTTCTCATTACGAAGATGCTGTTGTGTCAACGGATGTAGGACAACATCAAATGCATACAGCACAAAACTATCCTTTCAACACCCCTAACACCTTACTAACATCAGGAGGAATGGGTACAATGGGCTTTGGTTTGCCTGCGGCTATAGGCGCCTCCATCGGCTTACCTAACAAACGTGTTATCTCCATCTCCGGAGATGGCGGTTTTCAAATGAATCTGCAAGAACTTGCTCTTGTAGCCCAGCTTGAATTGCCTATGATCATTATTATTTTTAATAATCAATATCTAGGTATGGTGAGACAATGGCAACAAATACTTTTCAACAAAAATTATTCATCTACTTGTTTACGCAAGAAGAAAAACTGTCCAAAGCTATGCAACACTCCAGGCCCTAACTGTCCAGAGTATTCACCTAACTTTATAAAATTAGCAGATGCCTACAACATACCTGGCTACAGAGTATCTAATATGGCCGAACTAGAAGAAACCTTAGAAATATCTCAACAAAAAAACACTCCAATCTTAATTGAAGTGCTTCTGGAACCTGAAATTAATGTTTTACCAATGGTACCTTCAGGTGCCTCCTTAAATGAAATGATTACAGAGTTTTAAATAAGACCCCACTTTGCGGGGTCTTATTGTTAAATTTTTTATTTTAAAACTTCACTTAAAACCATAGGCTTTCCAATATGATACCCTTGGGCATAATCTATTCCTATTTTATTTAAACACTCAACAATCTTTTCATTCTCAACAAATTCAGCGACTGTTTCAATATTTAATAAATGGGCTATTTGATTAATAGAATCTACCATTGCATAATCAATAGGGTTATTATTAATATTTTTAATAAAGGAACCATCAATCTTTAAATAATCTATAGGTAAGTATTTTAAATATTCAAAAGAAGTTAACCCACTACCAAAATCATCTAAAGCAAATTTGCATCCTAGTCTTCTTAGTTTATTAATAAAATCATTGGCAATATTAAAATTAGACAATGCAATTGTCTCTGTAATTTCAAAACAAATTTTTTCAGGGCTTATATCGTATTTTTCCAACTCTGAGATAATAAAATCAACAATACTTTCATTATTTAAAGACGCACCTGAAATATTGATATTAAACTTTTCTATATCCTTTAATTTAATCTCTTCACTATTCTTTTCCATTGCAATAAGGAAGTTTTTAAACACCCATCTATCAATTGCCGGCATCATATTATACCTTTGAGCAGCAGACAAAAAAGCCCCAGGATAAATTAAATTGCCTTCTTTATCTACCATTCTAATCAATGCTTCATAACTGTAACTATTTTCTTTATGAAGAGATTTAATCTTTTGATAATGCAATACAAACCTATTGTCTTCTAATGCTTCAGAAATAGTTGACATCCACTGCATTTCCCCATGTCTTTCTGATAATGCTTCATCTTCATCCACATACAACTGATATGTATTGCCACCTTTTTCCTTTGAAACATAACAAGCTCTATCTGCTTCACTAAGCAAAGTCTCAAATGTTTTATAATTTTGATTTACCGTTACAATCCCAATACTTACACCTGTTGTAAACAGTTTATTGTTCCAAACAAATCTATATCCTTGTATGGCATTACATATTTTTTCAGCTAATTTACAAGTATTTGTAGGTGATATGTTTTTTAGCAATATACCAAACTCATCTCCACCTAATCTGGCAATTATATCCGTTTCTCTTGTATTGTTTTTCATCAATAAAGCAATTTGTTTTAAAAACTGATCTCCTGCAAAATGCCCACAAGTATCATTAATGATTTTAAACTGATCTAAATCAAGATATAAAAGAGCATGCTCCTCCAAAGCCGTTCTTGGTTGATTTACTACTTCTATCATATCTTCTTCAAATTTAAATCTATTTGGCAGCCCTGTTAAAACATCGTGCCTTGCTTGATAATGAAGCTTTTTAGTTAATTCACGGTGATTGGTTACATCTCTTAATACAACCACTGAACCAATGACTTTTTGCAGGCGATTTTTAATAGGAGAAACCACACCTTCAACATAATATTCCTTACCCTCAAAATTTTTAATACTTGCATCTTGAGGCAGATAAACTGTTTCCTCTTGACATAAAACCTTGTCCATAAAATTTTTATAACCATCAATATTATTGCCATCTATAAGAACTAAAATATCAAAAATATTTTTTCCTAATACTTCTTTTTTTAATAATCCTGTTAATTTTTCTGCTACATAATTAAAACTGGTTATAGAACCATTTATATCTGTAGATAGTACACAATCCCCAATGGACTCTAATGTAACCAATGCTTTTTCTTTTTCTTGATACAGATCGTCTTCCATTCTTTTTCTTTCTAGTGCATATCTCATAGACCGCTCTAGAGTAGAAGGGGTTACTTCTTTCTTAACCAAATACTCGTAAGCCCCTGTTTTCATAGCTTCAATATCAATATTGATATTATTATTGCCTGTTAACAAAATTACAGGTGCCTTAATATTAAGTTCATTCATTTCCTTAAGAAGCTCCAACCCATTAAATTCACCCAAATTATAATCAAACACATATATATCGTGACAATTTCGACTTATTGTCTTTATAGCTTCTTTATAATTATACACCCATTCTAAGTCATAGATTACATTCTTAACATCTGAAAGGTAATCCTTCATAAGTATAAAATCATCTTCATCATCATCTACCACGAGAACTTTTACAACTTCTTTCACCAATGATCCCCCCCTCATTTAGTACCATTTAAAATTACTCGATATCCCCTATACAACTTCTTTAACTCTCTTAATACTTTTTTCATTTCATCAAAACTATTTGGTTTTGGAAAATAATATTTAACACCTAATTCAAAGGCTTTTTTCTTATCTGATTCACTTTTAGACGTAGAGAAAATAGCAATTGGAATGTGAGTAAGCCTTTCACTTTTACTGATTTCATTAATCGCCTCAAAACCATTTTTTTTAGGCATATTCAAATCAACCACTATTAATGCTGGTAAATCCTTACGACTTTCTCTACTATATAAATACTCAACCAATTCCTCACCATCTTCAACTAGAACCAATGGATTAGGCACACCTACTTCTTCAAAGCATTCTTTAATCATAAGTCTGTCATCCGGATCATCATCCGCAATTAGAATATCTTTATATTGAACATACAACATTACGCTTCCCCCATAATACCACTTTGTTTCTTTGGCAATCTTATTATAAAAGTTGTTCCTACTTCTTTTTCACTTTCTATCCTAACGCTTCCACCGTGATTTTCAATAATCCTTTTACATATAGCCAATCCAACACCAGTCCCCTCATACTGAGTACGTCCATGTAATCTTTGAAAAACACCAAATATACGATCATAGTATTTAGAATCAATTCCAATACCATTGTCCTCTATATAAATATCATAGTACGTAGAACTATTTTGATGCCATTCTTCTTTTTGATCTTCTATAACTTCTTTACTATAAATCATAATACTCGGAGAAACATCCTCTTTAGTAAACTTTAAAGCATTCCCAATAAAATTCTGGAACAATTGTCTCATCTGAGTTTTTTCCCCTTCTATTACAGGCAATTCTCCTACAAGCACATCACCTTTTTTACTTTCAATGCTTACTTCCAAATCTAAAACAACTTCTAGAACAATGTTTTTAAGATCTATTTCTTCATTGTTTTTTACTGTCGTTGTAACTCTGGAGTATGCTAGCAGACCTTCTATTAATGTTTGCATTCTTTCAGTTGCAGCCGTTATCCTATTAAGATAATCCATTCCATGTTCATCTAAGTTATCTGCATACTTGTCTTTAAGTCTATTCCCAAAAGATATTACTTTCCTAAGTGGCTCTTGCAAGTCATGAGACGCAACATAAGCAAACTCTTCTAATTGTCCGTTTGAACGGGCTAACTCTTCTGCTTGTAACCTTAAAGCTTTTTCCGCTTTTTTTATCTCTGTAATGTCTTTAATTGTACATACAAAGTACTTCATACTATTATCTGGATTTTTAATTGCAGAACAACTAAACAAAACGGGAATGATCTTCCCTTCCTTTGTCACAATCATGGTTTCTATATTTCTTAATTGCCCTTCTTTAACTAGATTCTTAAGATGTTCATTATCAAAGGGATTATTATCCCTATTAAGAACAAATCGATTAATTGGTTTATCCATAAGTTCTTCTTCTTTATAATCTAACAAATCTAATGTAGCACTGTTTACTGTAATAATTCTAAAGTATGGATTTATAACAACAAGAGAATCCATCATACTGGCAATAACATTGTCCATATAGTCTTTAGAAACCGTGGTCTTTTGCAATTGAAAGGCCATGGTATTAAAAGAATTTGCCAACCTTCCTATTTCATCAGCTGATTTAATGATTACAGGTTCAAAGTGATCCGTTCCTTCTGCCACGATTTTCTTAGTCGCTTTTTCTAAAGTAATAAGAGGTTTAGTAATCCATACAGATATTGAAGCCCCTAATAATAATAATGAAATTAAGAAAATACAAAGGGCTATAATTGAAGTATAGGTGGTCACAACATTGATTTTGTCTTTAATAGTACTTGTATTTAATCCTAAAACAATTGCTCCCACATACCTATCATTCTTATCATGTATAGAAATTACAAAACCATAGTACTCTCCTGATTCATTGTTGTATATAACAATATCATCTTTTTTATTATTAATTACTTCAAGCACTTCTGGAATATCTAAGCTTTTTCCTCTATAATGAAGTTCAGGATTGGTAACCAAATAATCCCTATTGTGAAATAAAATCTCACCTTTATCATCTACAACCATTGCATATCGTACATCTTCATATTTTTCTACTACTTCGTGACAAAAATATTCAAAAACCATATTATCACTAATTTGTAAATCAAATCCTAAAACTCTTTCCATTTGAATTTTTAAGGTCTCACCTATTACCATCAATTCAGCTTTTGCAGCTTTTGTATATTCTTTTTCAAAATAATGTTTACTCACTATATAATCAGTAGCTACTAATAATGCTAAAAAAACAAATAAGAAAAATAGTATTTTTACTTGTAATTTCTTAAACACATATTACCTCTCCCATTCATACATAGTCTTAACTTCTGTACTCAACAAAACTTTTGCACTTACATCAATATCAAGAGTCCTAGCTCTTGCCAAACTAATTAATTGCTGTCCTTTTGTTGTATGGTCCATAGGTATATCTGCTGGACTAACACCGTGAACAAGTATTTGTCTAGCTTTTTTTCCTGCTGAAAGGCCTTGTTCATATCCTGATACAGACACAACAGCAAGGGTTCCATAAGAAGCTCTATCATACCAATAACTAAAATCTGGTAAATTACTATTCTCTTTTACCCATCTTAATACATCTCTATAATGTACATTCTTGTTGTTTTCATTTTTATAATTAAAAATACCAATCAAACCTATAGCATCAACTTGATCTTGATATTCTAACATTTTACTTTGGAACTCATCATATGTATAAATTGTATCCCATATAGGAAATTCTATCTCAGGGAACCTGTGTAACTGTTCTCTCATTCTAGCCTCTACTGGTCCCCATATAGGTGAATCATCAAAAACAACTGCTACACTCTTAATATCTGGTGCTACTTCTAATAATAAATTTAAACTTTCAGCAAAATGCTCTATCTCTAATACCCCTGTTACATTGTTGCTTTTATCATAACCATACTCTTCTGGTAATTTATTCACACCACAAAACACAAATGGAATATCTGTATTAAGGTAATGGGTTACAACAAATTCTTGAGCCTCATCATCACTGGTAAATACCAAGTCTGGTTGCCAAGTGTCAATAACGCCTCTAGCTTGTGCACCTATTTCTTCTAACCATTCTATATTGCTTTTGTTTTTAGCATCCATTTCTATCACTTTATACTCTACATCAATATCTTGACCTAAACCATCCTTGAACCCTTGAAGTTGGGTTTCAGTCCACTCCCAAGGTGTATGATAGCTCATTACATGTAATACTTTAAATGTTTTATCAGGTATTTCCATTTCAATAGTACTCTCATTTTGATCCCCTTCAATGATCCCAATGTTGTCTTCTACTGCTTTTTTATTGCTTTCACAAGCACTTAATCCTACTATTAATATGACTATAATACTTGCTAAAACAAACTTACTATACCACTTCCCCATTTTTCCCATCCTCATTTCTCATTATTTTATATTGTTTGTAAAAATACCAAGAATGTCTTTAGTGTTTTATGTATTATTGTATCATTTTTTGCCATTTATTACAATACACATACCTAACTTAAGCCCTTTATACAGCATCTTTCATAACAAAAAAAAGCCCATTTAATTCTGGACTTTTCCTTCAAACTTCATCTATTATTCTAAATACTATTGTTTAGCCTCAAACTAATATCTAATGATCGTATTGTATGGGTTAAAGCACCAACTGATATAAAATCAACCCCTGTTTTTGCTACAGACAACAACTCTTTATCCCCCATATTACCTGATGCTTCTATAAGGGCTCTTTTGCCAATTAATCTCACTGCTTCTTCCATCATATCCACTGACATATTATCTAACATTATAATATCTACACCAGCTTCTAGCCCTTCTTTAACGCCCTCTATAGACTCTACCTCTACTTCAATTTTTAGAGTATGAGGTGCATTAGATTTCCCTAAAGCAATTGCCTTTTTAATACCACCAGCAGCACTAATATGATTGTCTTTTATTAAAATCCCATCAGAAAGATTATGTCTATGATTTAGACCTCCACCTACTTTTACAGCGTATTTTTCTAAAACCCTTAAGCCTGGTGTTGTTTTTCTTGTATCAATAATCTTAGCATTAGTACCCTTAACCTTTTGTACAAGTTCATTTGTTTTTGTTGCAATGCCAGATAATCTCTGTAAAAAATTCAAAGCAACACGTTCACCTGTTAATATGGCTCTTGTATTGCCTACTATCTCTCCAATAATATCTCCTTTAGATACTTTTTCTCCATCAAAAAAATTCAAATGAATCAGAACACTAGAATCAATACTATGGAAAACTTTTTTAAACACTTCTAAACCACAGATTATCCCCTCTTCTTTTGCAATTAAATTCCCTTTTGTTCTGTGATCCTTAGATACTGTACTAAGGGTTGTTACATCACCAGTTCCAATATCTTCCTCTAATGCCCTATTTATTATTGTATCTATTAAAAACGCATCAAACATAATACACCATCCTTTTCATTTACTTAGTTCATATAATGGGCCCCAATACTAACTTTTCTTTCCCATGCTTTTTTTAATATCTCCTGGGCTATAATCAACATATTATACATCTCAAATCCGTCAACAGTATCCAATTTATAATCATTAACCTTTAATACTAGATTTTGAATAGCCTTTTCACTTTTTAATAAATCATTTTCCTTACGTACAATACTCCCACAAGTTGTCATTACTTCTTTTATTTTCTTCTTTATTAAACCAATATCATTTAATACAAGTGTACTTTCTTTTGTATCAAACCCTAACTTCTTATGTAATAAAAATTGACACTTATGCAATCTATTAATATACTCCCCACATCTTTTTCCAAAAACCAAGCATTCCAACAAAGAATTACTTGCCAGTCTATTAGCGCCATGAACTCCTGTACAAGCAACTTCTCCACAAGCAAATAAACCATTAATATTGGTTCTACTATATAGATCTGTTTTAATCCCCCCCATAAAATAATGTTGTACGGGATGAACCTTAATCCATTCCTTGGAAATATCGAAACCTTTTTCATAACACTTCTTAAAAATAGTGGGAAACCGATTCACCAAATACGCCCTAGATTTATTGGTGATATCTAAATACACATAATCTTCCTCTTGATTTAAAATCTGTTTAACAATCTCTCTTGAAACAATGTCCCTAGGCGCAAGGTCTTTCATATGGTGAACACCCTTCATAAAAGCCTCCCCTTGTACATTCCTAAGAACAGCCCCTTCTCCCCTAACCGCTTCAGAAATCAAGAATACAGATTGATCATCCTCCCCAGTATAAAGTGCTGTAGGGTGAAACTGAACAAACTCCATATCCTTGGTCTCAACACCAGCTCTCATAGCAGCCCCAAGACCATCACCTGTTGCAATCTTAGGATTTGTCGTATATTTATACAATTGACCAATACCACCTGAGGCAATAACTACATTTGATGCCATATATGCTTTATAGTCATCTTTATATGTCAAAACACCCACAACATCATTTTTTTCAGTTAAAATATCAACTAAAAAAGTTTTATCTATAAAAGTAATATTCTCTCTAGCATCCGCAATTTCTTTAAGACTTTTTAAAATAATTCGTCCAGTAGCATCCCCACCACAATGAACAACCCGTCTCCTTGAATGTCCCCCTTCTCGTGTAATATGCAAAACCCCTTCATTACTTAAATCAAAAGGGATCCCCATATTAATTAGCTCATTAATCTCCCTAGGACCTTCCCTTACAAGAACCCTAACTGCCTCTTCATCACAAACTCCAGCCCCAGCAACCAAAGTATCCCTGAAATGCTCCTCCTCAGTATCCTCATCCAACACCACAGAAGCAATACCACCTTGAGCCAAAAAAGAATTACTCTCCTCCAAAGCACCCTTACTAATAATCCCACACTTCAACCCCTCATCAAGAGCCAAAGCAGTGTATATCCCCGCTATCCCAGCACCAATAATAATAACATCAAAAAACGCCCTCTCAACCAAGTCAAAATCACCATCAAACAAATAACGCTTCAACACACACGCCCCCTCTCGAAAAAGTAGTATATATATCACTTGCTAGTCGTCACCCTCACGACCTAATAAATTAAACTTCCAACATCCGATTCAAACTTAAATAAGCCCTCTCCCGAACCTCATCCTCTAAAACAATCTCCGTCGTCTCATTCTCCAACGCATCTAAAACAGCCTCCAAAGAAGTCTTCTTCATATTCATACAAATCAACTTAGGAGACGCCAAATAAAAAGTTTTCCCTGGATTTTCATTATGCAACTTATGTAATATGCCCTCTTCCGTTCCAATAATAAAAGTATCCTTATTAGAATGCTTTACATAATTAATAATCTGTGCCGTACTCCCGGCAAAATCAGCCTCCCCTAAGACTTCCTCTGTACATTCAGGATGCACCAACAATTCAGCTTCTGGAAACTCATTTTTAATTCTTATAACCTCTTCTCTTGTTACAAGTTTATGGGTAATACAATACCCCTTAAAGGGAATAATCTCTTTATCTTTCACTTGTTTAGCAACATAATTGCCTAGATTCTCATCAGGAATAAAAACAATTTGTTTATGAGGCAAAGACTCTACCACTTTTACAGCATTAGAAGACGTACAGCAAATATCGCTTAAAGCCTTTACTTCAGCAGAAGAATTAACATAACATACAATGGCAGCATCTGGATATTTTTCTCTTAATAACTTAACCTCTTTTTCAGAAACCATATCCGCCATAGGACATCCAGCATCACTTCTTGGAAGTAGGACCTTTTTATGAGGACTTAAAATCTTTGCACTTTCAGCCATAAAATGCACACCACAAAAAACAATTGTTTCAGCATCATTCTCCTTTGCTTTTTTACTAAGTTCAAAAGAATCCCCTACAAAATCTGCAATATCTTGAACTTCAGCCTTCTGATACAAATGGGCAATAATCATTGCATTTTTTTCTTTTTTTAAGGCATTTATACGTTCAATCATAGTATCCAATTTAATCATCCTCCTTGATAATTGTGTTTACAGGTGTATATACAGTAGTATATATAATACCATCCTTTTTCTATAAACTCAATAACAAACATAAAGTTTTCAAATATTGTTGCAAACAAAAAAATACCGTAAACATTATAATTTACGGTATTTCAAACTGTATACAAAGGCATCCAACAAGGATTTTTATTATATATAAGTGTAATAGCGCAGCCAAGGACGGCGTAGCGAAATCTTTGCAACCAAGGATGGTTGGGGATTTTTGGAACTTATATATAATCAAAATCCCTTCATCACCTATAATAAATAATCCCGTAAATCATTATAATTTACGGGATTACTATTATTTTTCTATGTAGTAGTCTAGTATATCTTCAATACTTACAATACCCACTACCATTTCATTTTCAAGTACTGGCATTGCTATAATATTATTATCTCTAAGTTTTTTACCTACACCAACAATTTCTTCATCACTATTAGCAGTGATTACTTTTTTTGTCATTACCCATTCTACAGGGCAACTGTCATAATGACCTGGTTCTATTAAAAAACGATAAATATCTGCTTTTACTATCATTCCAACTAGTACATCCTCTTCATTAATAACTGGCATACCATTGATGTTCAATTCTGTCATTTTATCAAGAGCCATTTTTATTGAATCCGTTGGTGTGATTTTAAAAACATTCTTTTTCATAATAGTATTTATCTTCATATTTATCACCTTCTTTATAAGTATACTCTAATTATAGCATACAATAATTCTAATACAACTATCTAATAACACTATTCTATTATTCTTTAATGCCATCATACATTGTTTCAGGTGCATCTTCACCTTCAATAATCTTTTCTATTCTATTCTCTCCATCTACTAGAATCACCTTTGGCTTATGATCCACAGCTTCTTTTGAATCCATTAAGCCATAGGCAATAATAATTACGATATCACCAGGTTGAGCCAACCTAGACGCTGCACCATTAAGACATATGGTTCCACTGCCAGCTTGTCCAGAAATAACGTAGGTCTCGAAGCGCGCACCATTATTATTATTCACAACTTGAACTTTTTGATTTGGTAAAATACCTGTAGCCTTTAATAAATTTTCATCTATGGTAATACTTCCAACATAATTCAAATTGGCATCTGTAACAGTGGCTCTATGTATTTTTCCTGTCATCATCTCTATTAGCATAATTTACACCTCCACTGTAATATTATCAATTAATCGAGTATTTCCAAACTTAACTGCCAAAGCAATAAGCACTTTGTCATCAATAATATTAATATCTTCTAGGGTATTCACATCAACAAAATTAACATAATCTATGTTGCTAAGAGGTTTTGTATTAATTAATTCTATCAATTCATTTTTTAATTGAACACAATCTCTTTCACCCTGCTTTATTCTTTCCTTAGTAGAAAATAACCCTTGACTTAAAACCAAAGCTTCTTGTCTTTCTTCTTCACTCAAATACACATTTCTAGAACTTAAAGCAAGACCATCTTCTTCTCTAATAATTGGACATTCAATAATCTCAATATCCATATTCAAGTCTTGAACCATCTTTTGAATAACAGCTAACTGTTGTGCGTCTTTTTTCCCAAAATAGGCTTTGTTTGCCTTAACGATATTAAATAACTTTGTTACTACTGTAGTAACACCTTGAAAATGACCAGGTCTAGAAGCACCACATAGCTTATCTGTTAGATCACTTACAACAACCTGTGTCTTTTTGTCTTCTACATACATCTCAGAAGCTACTGGGGCAAATACAACCGTTGCTCCTGCTTCTTTAGCAACAGTTAAATCACCTTCTAAATCTCTCGGATATTTTTCAAAATCCTCATTTGGACCAAATTGTGTAGGATTAACGAAAATACTCACCACAACAATATCATTTTCCTTGGCTGCCTTTTCAATTAAAGACCCATGCCCTTTATGAAGATAACCCATCGTTGGCACAAAGCCAATGCTTTTATCTTGTAACATATATGGTTTTAAATATTCTCTAATACCCTTTATTGTATTAATACATTCCATCTTACTTTTTCACCTTTGTATATAGTTTAGTTACATTTTCACTATCCATAGTAAAAATATGATTTTCATTAGGGAATGCTCCCTCTTTTACTTCTTTAATATATCCATTTATTGCATCACCCATAGCATTATACATGTTTGCATATCTTTTTGCAAATTTTGGACTGTTCCCGTGGTACAAACCTAATAAATCATGGGTTACTAAAACTTGACCATCACATTTACGCCCTGCACCTATTCCTATTGTTGGTATACTAAGCTCATTGGTAATTAACTCTCCTACTTCTTCAGTGACACATTCTAAAACAACAGCAAAAACCCCTGCCTCTTCCAATGCCTTAGCATCTTCTAGTAATTTTTGCCCTTGTTCATCTGTTTTACCTTGAATAAAATAGCCCCCAAACTGATGCACAGATTGTGGCGTCAACCCAATATGCCCTACTACTGGTATACCTGCGTTAACAATGGCTTTAACATGGTCTATAATTTCTTTTCCACCTTCAAGTTTTACAGCCCCTGCAAGACCTTCCCTAATAATGCTTCCTGCATTAATAACACTTTGTTGGATACTTATATGATAGGATAAAAAAGGCATGTCGCCAATGACCATAGCTCTTTTTGTTCCACGACTAACAGCTTTTATATGATGAAGCATATCTTCCATTGTTACTTGAGTTGTATCATTATAACCTAATACAACCATCCCCAAAGAATCTCCTACTAAAATAGCATCAATACCTTGCTGATCTAAAATTGTAGCAGTTGGATAATCATATGCCGTTAGAACGGTTATTTTTTCTCCACTCTTTTTCATTTTTCTAAATGTAGAAGTGGTAACTCTTTTACTCATACCATTGTCCTCCAATCAAGATATAATACCCTACAGCTATATTCTATTATTTTAATAAATTTACAATTTCATCAATTATAATATTACTTAAATTTTCTTTTGTATCCATAGGAAATTCTTTTACATTCTTTTCTTTATCAATAATTTTAATAATATTGGTTTCTGATTGGAAACCTGCTCCTACCTCTGTCACATCATTTACAACAATTAAATCAAGATTTTTTTTAATTAATTTCTTTTTTCCTTCTTCAATTACATCATTGGTCTCAGCTGCGAATCCAACAAAGATTTGATTTTCTTTTTTATTATTCCCAATATTAAATAATATATCAGCATTAGGCTCCAATTCAAGACTTACCTTACTATTAGATTTCTTAAGCTTTATATCTGATTTACTTTTAGGTCTATAATCTCCAACTGCTGCTGTTTTAATAACAATGTCTTGAGAATCAACAACCTTTACAACTTCATTATACATCTCTTCTGCCGTTTCCACTTTAACAAAATTACTCATCCCTGTAGGTTTTTCAATAGAAACAGGACCGGAGATCAAAGTAACATTAGCACCACGTTCACTTGCACTTTTGGCTAGGGCATAACCCATCTTACCGCTAGAAGGATTGGAAATAAAACGAACAGGATCAATCCATTCTCTAGTGGGTCCAGCTGTTATAAGGACATTCTTACCCTTCAAATCCTCTACTGGGTTTAACATTTCCTTTATATGTTCAAGAATAATATCATTGTTCGCTAACTTACCAACACCCACGTCACCACAAGCCAATCGACCAGCCTCTGGATCTACAAACTTATAATTCCTGCTTTTTAACTTATTAATATTCTCCTGAACTATATCATTAGTATACATATTGGTATTCATTGCAGGTGCCATGAGAATAGGTGCTCTAGTTGCCATAATAGTAGTCGTCAACATATCATCAGCAATCCCATTAGCAATCTTGCCAATAACATTAGCCGTAGCAGGTGCAATTAAAAACAAATCCGCCTTCTTAGCCAAAGAAATATGTTCTACATCCCAAGTCTTAGGCTCTTCAAACATATCCACAACAACATAATTCTGACTAAGAGACTGAAAAGTCAAAGGTGCCACAAACTCAGTAGCAGACTTAGTCATAATCACATGAACATTAGCATGAAGCTTCTTAAGCCGACTAACAAGATCACAAACCTTATAAACAGCAACCCCACCAGAAATCCCAATCACAATATTCTTATCTCTAAGCATAAAAACCACTCTCAATCATAGCTTTTTATTAAGTATATCACTAAACTACAATATAAATCAAGACTCACAAAAAACCAAGGCAGAAGACAAGGAAGACAAGGGGAAAAGGAAGAAGACAAGGGGACGTTTCCACTGTCTTGTGGAAGACAAGGGGACGTTTCGGCTGTCTTGTGAAAGACAAGGGGACGTTTCCACTGTCTTGTGTAAAGAAGACAGGGGGAAAAAGACACGGGGACGTTTCGGCTGTCTTGTGAAAAGACACTGGGACGTTTCGGCTGTCTCCTCAAGACAACGCAAGGGAAGAAAAGAAGACAAGGGGACGTTTCCACTGTCTTGAGTAGACAACGAAAGACAAAGGAAAAGACAAAAGAAAAGACACGGGGACGCTTCGGCTGTCTTGAGTAGACAACGAAAGACAAAGGAAAAGACAAAAGAAACGCCCCCTTGTTACGACAAAGACTAGGGAGTGTTATATATAAGATTATACCGCGGAGCCAAGGATGGCGTAGCTCGACCCTCTTATCCAAGGATGGATAAGGGTCGATAAATCTTATATATAACACTCCCTAGTCGCCAGCCAAAAACCCTGTCTTGAAAAAAGACAAAAGAAACGTCCCCTTGTCACCCTGGTCACCCCGAAAAAAGACAAGAGAAACGTCCCCTTGTCACCACCCTTGTCACCATCCGATATATCGGCGTCCTTTTCCGTCAAATATACTCACCTTTAAGTCATAAACCTCCTCAATCAACCCTTCAGTAACCACATCAAAGGCCTTCCCTTGAGCCTTAACGACACCTTCCTTCATCACGACAACTTCCTCACAATAGTTCACAGCAACATTAATATCATGCAAAGAAGCAATAATGGTACGCCCTTTTACCTCACATAAATACTTCAAAAACCGAATAATCTCGTGCTGATAATGAATATCCAACTGAGAAATAGGCTCATCCAAAACAATAATTCCTGTATCTTGGGCTAAAGCCCTAGCAATAATAACCCTTTGAGTCTCACCACCACTTAACTCATTAACAAATCGGTCTCTTAACCCTGTTAAATTGGTCTCACGAAAAGCTTCTTCCACCTTCTCATAATCCTCTAAAGAAGGGGACTCTAACCTTTTTATATAAGGATGCCTTCCCATAAGCACAATATCTCTAACTGAAAAACCCTGACTTATATTAAATATCTGAGGGACATAAGCAATGTTTTTTGCAATTTCATTTCTACTCATTGTATCTAACTCTTTGTTATTTACAAATATTTCCCCTGATTTTTTAGAAAGTAATCCCGTCATTAATTTAATAAGTGTGGTTTTTCCAGAACCATTAGGCCCTAAAATCCCATAAAACTTACCTTTGTTAAATGACAAATTTATATTATGTAATACCTTTTTTTCATCATACTTATAACTAAGACTTTTAATATCTATTTTCATACTTTCCCACTTCCTAAGCTACAGTCTTTCTATTCTTATACAACAACCACAAGAAAAAAGGTACACCAAACAATGAAGTAATAACACCTGTGGTTAGTTCTTTATTAGGCAATACAGAACGGGCAATGGTATCACAAATAATCATAAAAACACCACCAAAAACAACGGATAAAGGAAGTAATTTCTTATGAGAAGGACCACTTATAAACCTTGCCATATGGGGTATGATCAAACCTACAAAACCAATAATACCACTTGAAGCAACAATTATTGCGGCAACAAGAGATGCTGCCACTAACAAATTCTTCTTAACCTGATCTACATGGACCCCTAAAGACTTGGCTTGTTCATCACCAATCATTATTAAATCCAGATCCTTAGAATAGTAAAAACTATACAATGTCATGAGTATTACAACCATACCTACAATAAGAACCTTTTCCCAAGTTGCATTTCTAAAGCTACCCATAGTCCAAAAATACACTTCTTCAACCTTATCTTGATTAAACATCATAATAAGAGAAATCATAGACCCAAAAAAAGAGTTAATAGCCAGTCCCGCTAATAATAAGATGGATACTGAAGACTGCCCTTTAATTCTAGAAAGACTAAAAATTAGAAACATAACCAATAATGAACCTGCAAAAGCAAACAATCCCATAGCCCCAAAACCTAAAAATCTTATATGGGTATTTAAAATAGCAGCAATGGTTGCACCCATTGCTGCTCCTGAAGACACGCCAAGTAAATAAGGTTCTGCCATAGGATTGGCAAAAACACCTTGAAAAATTGCCCCTGCACAGGCCAAACCAGCCCCTCCAAAAAGGGCTAAAATGATTCTAGGCATTCTTAAATTCATAACAATGGTAAAATGAGAATCCGGTATATGGCTAATATCTATAAAGTTTTTTAAATAGGGCACTCTACTTCCGATAATTCTAAAAAAATTAAGGAAATTAATATTGGCGCTACCTAAAGTGCCTGCTACCGTTATGGTTAAAACAAGTACCACTAACGTTAATATAAATTTAGATTTATATCCTTTATTTTTCATATTACCCATTCCTTTATACAATCCCATTAATAATCTAATTAAAATTTATCTGGGTGAAATATTGAAGCAAGTTCTGCTATAGCTTCTCTTAATCTAGGCCCTTGTCTATAATAAATATCTTCATTAACTGAATATATTCTTCCTTCATTTAAAGCCGTCAAATCTTTGTACCCTTCTAAATCATATAACATATCCACCAAATAATCTGGTGCAATTAAAATATCAGGGTCTTTTTCTACTAATAACTCTACACTATACATCCAATTTTGTCCATCAGCAGCCACATTATTAGCTCCTGCTAACTCCATCATTTCTCCAATAAAAGTATCTCCTGTTGCCGTTGAATCTCCACTACCTGCCCATACAATAAAATATGCATTTGGTTTTTCAAGGGCTTTAGTTGTTTCAATAACATGATTAACTACATTTTCCATATCTGCTATTAAACCTTCAGCTTCTTCTACCCTATTGAACACTTGGCCTAAAACTGTTATATACTCATAAGTACCTTCAAAAGAGTCATCAAAGTCTAATACTAAAACATTTAATCCTAAGTTCTTAAAAGCATTATAATTGTCTTCGCCTACCATAGAAGATAAAATAACTAAATCTGGATTAGCTTCAACAACAGACTCAATATTATAATCAAACAATGTACCAAAATCTCTAATCTCTGAAGCCTCTACTGGATAATTACAAAATGTAGAACGGCCTATTAATTTGTCTCCTACATTAATTTCAAACATGATTTCAGTCGTCTCCGGTGAAAAAGAAATAACGGAATTTGGTTCTGACTCAATAACTGTAATCTTCCCGAACTTATTTTCAATTTCTAAAGGATATGTAACCTGAAGATTTACATTATCATCAACTTGATTTTGATCTTCTAGACCAATAGGTTCAATAGGAGTTGGCTCACTAGGCGCCTCATTTGCAGTACAGCCAGCTAATACTACTAACATTAATACCAATAGAAGTGTTGTTACATTTTTAAATAAATTTTTCATTTTGTTACTCCTTATTTTTTTATTTAGAGGGATTTAATACTCTTTAGTTCTCGTGTATTCAAGTGAGCATTCACCGGCTGAAAGGAAAAGCAGCCAATATTATTATATATCCCTTGAATCCACAAATCGACTTATTAAGTATAAAAAAACCGTATATATAAATATACGGTTATAAAGCATCTCCAATTAACTTGTGTGCATATAATACCCGTACCTTCCCTCCGAAAGTCGAATTGCTTATGGCATAAGGCAGTTCTCCTGACTCACATATCAAACCTACTCTCCACCTTCTCAGGATCACTCCCAATGGTATATGGATTTCGTAATGCTTACAGTAGCGGGGGCTGTAATGGATTCACACCATTTTCCCTTTTAATCTTTTACAAAAAGAACCTTATACTTTATTCAATTGTACGTGTTTTAATATAATCTAATACAGCTAAAATGTCAATAACTTTTACTGATCCAAAGAATAAGTTGGATCTTCTTCATTGACCTCTTGAGTTATGTATTCTTGAGTTGGGTATTCTTTACTCAGTACAACTTTCATAAACCAAGCTAAGATTACAAAAGACACCATAACATATATTATCCCAAGAAAACTTGTCATATTCTCATCAATAAAATATCCAATAAACAAACTTACAAAGTTAAAGACAAAATGAAGGAAAATAGGCGCCCAAATACTTTTCATTTTTAAATATATCACTGCCAAAACCAACCCTATGACAAATGCATATGACCCTTGAACAATATTTCCATGGATAAAACCAAATACAAGAGATTGGATTATAACGGCTACCCATACAGGGGTGGATTTCATAAAGTCTTTTAAAATGACACCTCGACAAAGTATTTCTTCGAATATTGGTGCAATGACAATGACTAAAAACAATGTAATCCATACATTTCCTGATGTTAAGTTTTCTATGACGCCATCGTGCTCTTCTAGGTATCTAGTAATATTAAAAAATCTTGGTATAAGCATTAAAGCTACATTTATAAATACATTTAACGCAATACCTATTACAAGTAGATATAATATTTGAGATATATCTAATTTGCTAAAATTAAGGTACTTAACTAAGGACTTTTCTTTTCTAAAACTAAAGAGAATAAATATAAATAAAAGAGTCACTAAATTAATACCAATAACCATTAAAGCTAAATTGTTAGAAAGAAAAGCATCTAGTGAATCTACGTCTGTATATCCACCACTAATAGCACCTACTATACCCATAACAAAGGCAACCACAGCAGTTGCTATCATATAAAAAAGCCCAATTAACAACAAAAATCCCACTGCTTTTAATAATTTCATAATTCCCCACCTCATATTATATATGTAAATGTAATTTACAAGCTTCCTTACACTGATTTGAAATTACATTTCAATAAATTTTTTGTCTCTAATAAAGCAAAAGTCATTTGTTACGTTACTAGTATAAATCTTAATTGAATTCTGGATTTTTGATACTAAAAGCCGCAGGGACAGATAGCATCAGTGTAATACTTAAATAGATTAATACCACAATTAATAAAGCTATTGTTAAGGAAATATTTAATAACCCAAAAGCTATGGCAATACTAATACCAGGAATTAAAATAATAATATTAAATATAAATCTAATGAATCCTTTTAACATTTGAGTTTGCGTATTACCAAAAAGCTTTGAACATATAAGTTCTAAAAATGATTGGATCATTACAAACATAAATAGTATTATGCCACATAAAAACCCGTGAAATATATTTTCATTAAATATAATGGAAACAACTAAAAAACCTATAAAGCAATCCTTAAATATCTTTATCCCTTCCAATATGGTTAAGTTTATTAATTTCTCAAAGTTATTATCAGGAATCAAATACAAATAATGCTTATTTAATTCCGTTTTTCCAACACCTATATTAACTATAATAACTATAAAATATATTAATAGGACTGCCCCAGCTAGAAGCTTTACTGAAGGTATCTCTTCAACTTGTGGCACTATGGATCCTACAAGAATAAGTGCTGAAATAATAAACAAGCTTTTTATATCAAATAAAAACAGCCCTTTCTTTTTCATTTCCAATAATTGTTTCTCCAATATAACTTTTGACTTGGCTTTTTTAAATTGAAATTTTACTTTTCTTGCTTTTTTGTTTTTATACAAATTTTTAAATTGGTTCCCATCTTTAATTGCAGAAAGAGCTTCCTCGGTTTTTTCTGATTGAGTGATTGCATCTTCAAAAAAATCTGTTGTAGCAAATTTAAAAGAAATTATTAAAGACGTTGTAACCAATAAAAGAATTAAAGCAAGAGAAATTAAAGTCTCCCATGTAAAACCAAAAGCTACAGAGTCAAAAATACTTCTATACCATCCAATTAAAGGGATTTTTAAAAACCAATCACTAGAAGCCCTAGACAACATACCATTTATAGGATCACTGGTACCAAAAGCGCCTAAGATAACGTATCCAATTAACGACATAGCTAATGCAATAATCAATGTTTTAAACATTCTTTTTAATTTAGGCAATCTCATGTTAACAATGAAAAGACCTGTACATATAGGAGAAATGGATAATGTTAAAACCATCCACGCAAAACCATATAGAAAAAAACCAGAAACTCCTGAATCCAATCCTCCTGTAAAATAGGGGGCTTGAATAACCATAAAAATCATAATAATAAATGACTGGGCTGCCTGCCTTAATTGACTAAATAATAATATTTTTGCTGGATGATAAGGTGCCACAAAAATCATATTCACATCTGCCATTCTAAATGCTGTTGAAATTTTTCCCAAACAGCTGTATAAACTTGGCACAACAGTAAGTATAATCAATCCAAGCATTATACTTTGATACATCTGCAAACTTGTGGGATTAATACCCTCACCACTTTTTCCTCTATACACTATAATTGCACCATATATCATAAAACCATAAAGCACTAGATACCCTAAAAGCGCTAATTTCTTTTTGACCAATTGCTTTAAGCCATTCTTAAAACTTTTTCTTAAAATATAAAATAAAGATACCATACTAAGCTCCCTTCACTTCATCTGTTGCTTCAAAGAAAATCTCTTCAAGGGTTCTAGTATTATGAATCAAACTCTCTTTGTTCAAATCTTTCACGACTTCACCTTTGTTCATAATCAATACTCTATCCCAGTACTGTTCTACACTATCAATAATATGAGTACTTATAAGAAGAATGCAACCCGCTTCTTTAAGTTCTATAAACACTTTTTTAAGTTCATTAATGGCTTTTGGGTCTAGTCCGATCATCGGCTCGTCAAACATGATGATCTTTGGCTTTATAAGCAATGCACAGCAAAGACTCACCTTTTGTTGCATACCTTTTGATAACTCTCTTCCTACTTTATCTACCTTATCATCTAAATCAAATCTTTTTAATAACTCATTCTTATACCCTTCATAATCCTTTAACTCATAAGCTTTTGCAATAAACTCTAGATGTTCATTTACCGTTAATAATTCATACAAGGAAGGGGTTTCAGGAACATATCCTAATATTTTTTTAGATTCAATAGACTTATTACTGTGTTCAAAAATATTTATCTCTCCAGAAAATTTTAAAAGTCCAGCAATACACTTAATGGTTGTACTTTTTCCTGCACCATTTGGACCAAGAATAATACATATTTCTCCTTCATTAATACTAAATGACATATCATTTACGGCAATGTTTTTACTCCCAAATTTCTTTACTAAATTCTTTACCTCTAACATTTATGCGCTCCATCCTTTATTAAAATTTATTGTTCATTCACACTAGGTAAATTGCAAACAAAATTATAAAAATCCTCATACTTCCCACTGTAATCACAAACAACCTCTTCATCTGTTCTATTAATAATACAATCCTCAATCAAATATGTCTTTAACCCTAAACGCCCTGCAATCATATCCTCTTGTACATCGTTTCCAACCATCATACATTCAGATGGCTCCTTATGGATGTCTTCTAATATTTCTTTATAATAGTGAATTTGTGGTTTGCAATAACTATTCTCTTCATAAGAAGTAATATAGCTAAATGTATTAGGATCTACATTAGCCCATCTTACTCTGTGTAAAATAGCTTTTTTAGGAAAAAGTGGATTTGTTGCCAGGACAAGATTATAATTCTTTTCTTTTAATACTTCCAAACTTTTAATGATCCATTCATTCTCAGATGCAGAAACTTTTGCTTTTTGAAACCCTTCATCATAAAATTTATCAAATCGCCCTTTATACATCTCTAAATCATCATTAATTAATTCTCCGAACTTCTCCATAAAAACACTTTCATTGGTTCTTTTTTCTGTGTTCTTAATCATTTCACCTGTAGCAGTCCATATATAATTAATTAAAGTTTCTTTTTCGATGATATCTGAAAATGCATTTGACATTTCATCAAAATAAATTTTCATAAACAATTCCATATTTAAAGGCAATACTGTACCATCTAAATCAAATAAAATAGTATTAATCATACTTCATCCTCACATTTCAATTATTTTATTATATATATTTTAACATAAGTATTAATTATTTCAATTGTTTAAACAAAATATATAAAATATCCTTACTATTTTAACCCAAGCCCATAACTTAAGTTGCTGTGGAAAGTAAAAACTGTTATAATATAAACAAAATCTTTAGTAAAAAATAGTATTTTATTGGTACTAATGATATGTTCCAACAGGGAGGTATTCTTATGGGAAACTCTAGTTCTAGAAACACTAGAACTACTCTTGGATTTATAACGCCATTTATTTGGGGAGATATTGGCCTTAGTTTTTTCAAGGGAGCCGCAGCCTTTTCATCTGAACAAGATGTAAATTTAATATGTATAATAGGACAAAAACCTAATGATCCCACAAACAATAACTTTAGTGCAAATATCATATATGATTTAGTTGACGCTAGAAATGTAGATGGCTTAATTACTTGGGCATCTCATTATGAAGAATTTTTGACAACTGAGGAAGTAATTGAATTTTTTGCAAAGTTTAAAAACTTACCTGTTATTACAATTGCAAATAAGATTAAAGATTTTCCTGCTGTACTAATGGACAATGATGATGGTATCAGTAGCTTAGTTGATCACCTGTATCAAGTTCATGGCTATACCAAAATTGGTTTTGTTCGAGGTCCAGAGTTCCATAATTCTGCCAAACAAAGATATATGTCTTATATGAAAGCTTTGGAAAGACACAATATACCTATTGATCAACGCCTCATTACTGAACCTAATATCTTCCATGAATCTACTGGTGTAAAAGCAGTTAAGTATTACCTTGATGAATTAAAATTAGTGCCAAAAGAAGATATTGAAGCAATAATATGTGTTAGTGATTTGGTTGCATTAGGTGTATCTGATGAACTTAATAAAAGAGAAATCCGTATTCCTTTTGATATTGCTTTAGTTGGATTCAACAATAAAAATGAGAGTAGGATGTGTAATCCTCCAATTACGACTATTGACCCACAGTTACTTCGCTATGGTCAGGTAGCTACAGATTTAATTCTTAAGCACCTTAATGGAATAGAGATACCCAATAAAGATAACTATATAAAGAACCACCTTGTCATTAGACACTCTTGTGGTTGTTTAGAACCAAATACACATTGTGTAGATGATCTTGATTCTGAACTATCCTTTATGATTTCAGATGATGAGTTAATGGCCATAAAAAATCACTTAACACAAATTGCCTCTTTTACAACTAGTTCTGTGTCCCATTTAAGAATTGGAGACTTAGTAGGTGACTTTATAAATGATCTTAATGATCCTTCTTCCAATAAATTTATAACAACTTTAGAGAACATTTTGAATATTCTTAAGAAATCAGATGAAGACATCTCAATATTCCAATTGTTAATCTCTGAAAAAAGAAATTTAATGTTGCCCTATTTAAAAACAAGTAAATTACACCTTAGAGCCTCTGATATATGGAATCAAGCCAGAGTACAAATACACCTAGCTTTAGAGTTTTCATTAGCCAATTTTAACATTAAAACCAACAATTTATTATTTTCTCTTCATGCAACCAATCAATCTTTGAATTCTACATATGAGCGAACAGAACTTCTCCTGGCTATTGAAAGATTGCTTGAAGACTTAAAAATTCCTGGATGTTATATATCTTTATACGATGAAAACAAAAAAGATTATACCCAAGCCAGATTAATCTTTGCATACAGCAATAATAAAGTAGAGTTTGTTGATTCTGATGGTATTTTATTTGACTCCATTGAGTTATTACCTGAAGCCTTCAAGCCTCAAGATAGATATACAATGATTCTACACCCTTTGTACTTTAGAGATATGCAACTTGGTTTTGTTCTGTTTGAAGTTGGTCCTTTAGAAAAAGCAAATTATCATATAATTTGTAGTGAACTAAGTACTGCACTTCATAGAATTTTGATTTTTGAAGCACTAAAAAAGTCAGAAGCAGAAAGAGCAAAATTACTTGCAAAATTAGAAGATAAAAACCTAGAATTAGAAAGAAAAATTGAAGAAAGAACTTCTGATATACAAAGAGTAAATGAACAGTTACAAATAGCCATTACAGAGGCAAATGCTGCAAATTATGCAAAAAGTCGTTTTCTTGCTAATATGAGTCATGAAATTAGAACACCACTTAACTGTATCATTGGTTTTGTAGAAATTCTAAATATTACAAGAAATCATAATGAACAAAAACAATATTTAAGTCTCATTATTGAAGAAAGTGAAAAACTAATTGAGCTTATCAATCAAGTGTTAGATATATCTAAAATTGAATCTGGTAAAATCACCTTACATAACGAGCCTTTTAATCTAAATACCTTACTAGAGTCCATAACATCAACTTATTCCACAATGGCTCGCAAAAAAGGGTTGGAATACACCTTAACCACTGATGACTCTATTCCAACTACTATTATTGGAGATTCCTTAAGATTAAGACAAGTATTAGTTAATCTAATAGGCAATGCCATTAAATTCACTTTAAATGGCAGTATTAATATTACTGTTGAAAAGACCTTAGAATCCAGTACAGAAATAACATTACTATTTAAAATCAAAGATACTGGAATAGGCATAAAAAAAGATAGACAAAACATGATTTTTGAAGTATTTGAACAAGCTGAAAACAGTACAACTCGCAAATTCGGCGGAACAGGTTTAGGAACTTCTATTTCAAAACAATTGGTACAACTGATGCATGGTGATATAGGATTAGAAAGTGATGAAAATATCGGTAGTACATTTTGGTTTACTGCTGTCTTTAAAAAAGCAACTATTATTACCAGACCTATCATACAAAACCTAGAGGATAGTTTTAATACATTAACATTTCCTACTTTTTTAAATAAATTTCGTGTTTTATTAGTTGAAGATTACCCAACTAATCAAGCATTAGCATTAGCCCATCTCAAAGAACTAAATTGTTATGTAGATGTGGCTGAAAATGGTTTGGTTGCCGTTAATAAATTCAAAGAAAATCCTTTTGATTTAATTTTAATGGATGTTCAAATGCCTGAAATGGATGGCGTGGAAGCAACAAAGGTTATTCGTAATTTATCAATTGGCAAAAAAACAAAAATAATTGGTTTAACAGCCAATGCTTTTGAATCTGATGTAGCAAAATATTTGAATGCAGGAATGGATGATGTTATAACCAAACCTTTTAGAAAAATTCCTTTTTTGAATAAAATCATATATTGGTTAACAAACGAAACCCCTGTCCTTAATGTGAAACCTTCAATAGATACAAATATGCCAACTTTTGAAACCACCGTTGATAAACCAATTGACCTAGAAAAGCTATTGAGTGAATTTGATGGGGACTATAATTTCTTATATAATATAACAAATAAATTTACAAACAATGCAAGAGAACAATTAAGAATTATAGAACAAGCAATCGAAACAGATAACAAAGACCAAGTAATAAGCGTTGCCCATAGAATCAAAGGTGGAGCTTTAAACTTAGCTGCAGATACCTTTGCTGAATTAGCATCACAACTTGAAACTAAAAGCAAAATTGAAGACCTTGATTTTTCTAAAAACATATTGAATAAGTTAATAAGTGAATTAAATACCTTAGAAAAATACTTGAAATCAAACTTCAAAAATTAGCATTCTGGAGGTGTACATATGAAGGTTTTACTAGTAGATGATGATGAAATAAGTTTAAAAAAATTGGAATGGCTTGTTAATGCCTTAGGGTACGAAACTCTCTTAGCCGAAAACGGTAAGCAAGCATGGGAAATATGGAAAACAGAAAGACCTCGAATGGTTATTACTGATTGGATGATGCCTGGTATGGATGGTTTAGAACTTACTAAAGAAATCAGAAATGCAGAAAGCAGCCAATACACGTACATAATCATCGTAACCACAAAAAGCAATACGGATGATATTATATATGCAATAGATTCTGGTGCAGATAATTATATTGCAAAACCCTACAGCAAAGAAGAACTATCGGCTAAAATCCGTTCAGGTCAAAGAATTGTAGATCTAGAATCAAGAGATACCATTATCTTTGCCATCTCTAAACTTGCTGAGTCAAGGGATGTAGAAACTGGAAACCACCTAGAACGTATAAGATACTATTCAAAAATAATTGCTGAATACTTACTAGAAAAAGGTTACTATAGTGAAGAAATTAATCCTGCCTTCGTAGACAATATCTTTTTAACAAGTCCTTTACACGATATTGGAAAAATTGGAATACCAGATCATATTCTTCTTAAGACTGAAAGACTAGATACAGAAGAATTTGAAATAATGAAAACACACACCATTATAGGTTACGAAACACTAATGGAAACGGCAAAAAAAGATCTAAAAGCAGACTACTTTAAAATGAGTGCCTCAATCGCATTATGTCATCACGAAAAATACGACGGCTCTGGGTATCCCAATGGTCTAAAAGGACAAGAAATCCCAATAAGTGCCAGAATTGTTGCACTTGCAGATGTATACGATGCCTTAGTAAGCAAAAGGGTATACAAAACATCCTACCCCCACGATATCTCAAAATCCATTATATTAAAAGGCGACGGATCACACTTCGACCCCATCATAGTAGAAGCATTCTTAGCATGCGAAGACAAATTTCTAGAAGTATCCAAACTATACTCAGACAACTAGCGGAGATTATCTCCGCTTTTTTGTCGGACAAAATTCAAACATCCAATCAGGCTACTTATTCTTGGTTTATGGTTTGGTAATTGGTTTGGTTTTTGGTTTGGTTTTTGGTTTGGTTTTTGGTTTGGTTTTTGGTTTGGTTTTTGGTTTGGTTTTTGGTTTCTTGGTTTGGTTCTTATGTCCTTAATAACGGACATAAAAAAAGGATTATTACTATATATGAACGTAATAGCGAAGCCAAGGCATCTAACAACCATGATGGTTGTGAATTTTTGAAGTTCATATATAATAATAATCCAACAAACGCTTATCTGTCCTATTCTATTCAAAATGCATAAAAAGATCCTTAGATAGTCCACTCATCATGAACAATCCCAACCAAATACCTCCTATCATTATCCTCCTGAAAAACCAATCTCAAACTTCTCCAATCCATTCCAATAAACTGCTCCTCAAAACCAGTAAAATGAAACTCAACAAACTCTGCCCCTGGAAAAGCCTCTTCAATATTATTAATCATACTCCCAGTGGACACCTCTACATTATTCCCTATAATATGTGCATTGACATAGTCCTCATCATAAATAAAACGCTCATAAAACTCTCTAAAAGTGAATTCAATTGGATAACCAGTGCCATCAAAAGCACCCCAAATAAACACTTCATCACTTTCCATAATATTTGGCAAATCCTTCTCTAACAAAATAACATCCACTGCATAATCTACATAAGCATATGGTGAAAACAGCAAACCTACTTCAGGATTAACCCACTCCTGCAAAGCATCAAAATCTTGATCTTTAATTAGATTTACTACCTCTAAAGCATCTCTAATAAGATTTTCTTCTAAATCAGCAGCCCCTTGTCCTTCTCTAAGAATACTAAGTTCTTCACTTAATGAAAAATTCTCAGCTTCTAACTCACTAATTCTTTGTTCAAGAACTTCAATTCGACCATCATCAACATTATCTAAAGGCCCATCATTTTCTCTACAACCATATAAAGATATAGAAACAAGAATAATGATGAAAATAAGACTTAATTTTTTATTCATTATAAAACCTCCAATTTTCCCCAACTTAAGTATAAATTGTTTTAGGAAAAAATATTTATATATATATATTATATCAATTGGTAAACTATTTATCCAAAAAAACTAGCAGCAGAGAAATTCTCTACTACTAGTTTTTATATGTGATACTTATAATATTATATTATTGTAAGAATGGTGCTACAATTTCATAGAAAGCATCCCAATTAATATTTCCCTTATCATCTCTTATGCGAGCTGTTAAATTATTTAATTTTGCAAAGTCTGCGTCCGTTAAAACTGCTTCTTCTCCTGATGCATTTAATGATGCATTACCATCAAAGAAGTAATTTCTATCAGATTCTAAGTTACCAGGATAAGTATCCGAAGTACTATTTTCTGGGTTTTGGTGGAATGATACAAGTCCGTCCACTTGGAAATCTGTTTGAATGTTAGTGTATGTGTATAAATACACATTTCTTTGATTATTGAATGAAATACTGTCTTCAATTATTAATCCTGGATTACTATTACTTGAAATACCATTTGATCCATTACCAAAAGCAACGCTATTTTTAAGGATATGCGGTACATGGACACCTTCTCCACCAAGTTTGAATCCATTTTTACCATTTCCTACAGTACCATCTGTTAAGAAACCATTGTTGTAAGATATACTATCGATAATTTGTACTGGTCCGATAGCACCTTCACCAACTTTAGTGTATAAATCCCAACCGTCATCAATATTATTATGTGCAATACATCTAATGAAGATATTACCATATCCAGAGGTTAATTTTGCGGCAAAACCGTCAGCATTATTTCCAGATGGGTCTCTGTTATCAAAAGATACACTGTTTGCAATAATATTGTGTGATGGCCACTCATTAATATCCATTGAAAGATCTGTACGACTTATTTGCATTCCAGTGTCACCGTTCTCATAGAATCTAGCATTATTGATGATATTATGACTTCCACCAAGTCTAACACCTTGGCTGTTTCCTGCTGAACGAGCAAAGTCCATACCTTCAATATACCAGTAGTTACCACTGAATAATGCACCAGCAACTCTTCTATCAAAGTCTATAACTGGTCTAGCACCTGGTGCAGCTACTAAGAATTTCATATGTCTTTCTGTACCATCATTGTATTTATTAATAACTAACCTTGTATCACGAACATAATGTCCATCTAACATAAGAATTCTTTGACCAGGTAATACAAAATCAATTGCAGTATCTAAGTCAACTGGGTCTTCTTCTGTTCCTGACCCATTAGGTGTTCCTGTTGGAGAAACATAGATGTCTTCTCCATCTAGATAAATTCTATTTTCCACAGTGAAGTTTTGAACAATCTTATCATATGAAGTTAGTAATTGTGTATCATCTGGTAAGAACGTTACACTGAAGTTTGTTTTATCATTTCCAGGAATTTCAGTTGTTAAAGCAAAAGTTTCTCCTGCTATTACTTCTGCATCTGTAGCGATAATTTCTTGACCTTGTTTGATTGTAACTGTACCACTAGCAGTAGCTTCTAACATAAAGTTATAATTTGTTTCTGAAGTTCTTTCTAAAGAAACAACTTCAAATGCTGCATCAATAGCTTCTAATGGCGCTTCAACTTTTGGTGCATCTGTTTCAGTAGCAGTTACAGCAAATTCAATATTACTTACTTCAATATGAGCCTCTCTAGCTGTAAAGAAACCTACGAATAAGTTATCTGAATCTTGAAGACTTAATATGTCTGGTTCGAAAAACATTACTTCTTCACCATTATTTAATTGACCAACATAGCCACTATTTGTTTTAGATAGAGTAAGTCTATAGTCTTGCTCTGGATAAGTGTTTGCCGTAGTTGGTAATTCTTCTTTTATCATAATGCTTTGTCTACCTTCGTGACCTGGAAGTCTTTCTCCATCAGAAGATACAACACCTGTTCTAACATACAATTGTGTACCATTTGGAAGTGTAGTTCCTCCACTATATCCACCAACAACAGCGATATTTGATGAGAATACACTTGCATCTAAATGGGTTCCTATGGCATCCCTTGCCATTATACCAAATGACTCTTGACCATCATGTGGTGATTTTGCATATCGAATAACTTTAATATCTGCTGATAATACAAAGTTATCTTGATCTGGATCTAATATTGTATAGTAATAAGAAATACCATCTTGATCTCCTGTTACTTTACCCGCATTACCTAAAGCGCTAAGTTCAATTGTTCCATCTTCTAGAACATTTACTTGGTTTCTTTCAGCTCCAGCAGATTGACCAAAGATGATACTATGCCATTCAACTGGTGCCCCTTCTCTTACTGTAACTTTAAGCACAGTAGAACCAACACTTGATGAAATAACTAACTCATATACACCTGCTTGAGAACTATCAAAAGCATCTGTATCAATTGTATAGTTTTCAATTACTTCTCTATCTTCATTGTCATAAACTTGTGAAACTACTAAACCTGTAGCATCAAAGTTTTCTCCAACAAAGTAAGTTGTTTTTGGATATTCTGTAACCTCTATCCCTACTAACTCTTTAACTTTAACTTCTAATGTTAAATCAGTTGTAAAGTCTTTATGGGAAAGGGTTAATCTTTTACTTCCTGGCTCTGATGTATCTAACTCTGATACCACATACTCATTTCTAAGTAATCTTACTTGATTACCATCACTATACTTAGAATATACAACCATACCATCTAACTCTAATTCATCATCAATAAAATAAAGTGTTTTTTGTGGTAGTTGTCTAATATCTAATCCTGTAAGTGTTGCATTACTAACATTTACTTCAAATGAAGTTGTTGTTTCAGGAGTTTCTGTAGATACAACTGTAATTGTTTTTACACCTGCACTTGTAAAAGCACCCTCTTCATTCACATCTTCAATAATAAATTCATATAAATCTTCACTGATTTCTTTTACCAAATAACCATCATTATATACAGCTGTTACTTCAAATCCATCAGCGTCAAAACGATCACCAATATAGTAATCTGTTTTCGCTGGGAAGTATTTAACAGATAATTCTGTTGCTGTAAGAGCTGTAATATCAATATCAACTGTTGTTGTTACACCATTATAGTTAATAGTAACTGTAGTCGTTCCTACTTCACTACTATCATATCCTGTAACAATATAATCACTACCTGAAAGGGCTTGCTTACTTCCATCAGAGAATACTGCTGATACATCTAATAGATCTGACTCAAGCTCTTGCCCAAGTAATATTTCTACACCCTCATTAACACTTGCTTCAACTTCAGTTACTCTTCTTGCATCTACTTTGATATCAAAATCACTGAAAGTAATATCTGCATTTCTTACTGCATACATACCTACATAAAGGGTATTACCAGCAAATTCGAAATCTTCATATACTACAGGTTCTTCATTTCCAACAGTTAATACATATGTATTTCCTGCTTTTCTAATACTTAAATCTAAAACATCACCAGGTACTGGATTCACACCAAAGAACCCTTCTCTACTTAAAGAGCCATCTTTTCTACTGAATGTATATTCAGCATCTCTCGCTAATCCTAATGGTCCTGCTGCTACATAATCAGTAGATAATGTGCCTTCACTAATATTATGTAGAATTTCATCTCTAACCATTAAACCAAATGATACTTGATTGTTTACACTATATTCATTGATTTTTGCTTTTGCTGTGATTTCAAAATTAAGGTTTGCTGGAACTTCTTTGTAATAGAAAGCTAATCCATCTGTACTTCCTGCAATTTTACCTCTATTATTTGAAACTCTCATTCTTAATGTACCATCTTCGTTTGGCGTTATTTCATAATCAACTGGATTGATTTTGTCTTGACCACCAATATCTCCAAAGAAACTGTCTTCCCAATCACCAAGTTGTCCTTCAATATTTAATTTAACATTAGTGAAGTTAACCGTTGCATTTCTTACAACATAAAGTCCAGCAAAAAGGCTGTTGCCTGCAAAGTCAAAGTTCTCTATAACTACTGGCGCTTCATCTCCAACAGTTAAGATATAAGTGTTTCCTACTTTTTGAATGCTTATATCAACTTTATCCCCTTGAACTGGATTAACTGAGAATAACCCTTCTCTACTTAAAGTACCATCTTTTCTAGTAAAAGTGTATTCAGCATCTCTTGCTAATCCTAAAGGACCTGCAGCGATATAATCTGATGATACGCTTCCATCACTTTCATTTTTAAGGACTTCGTCTCTTATCATTAAACCAAAAGAAACTTGATTGTTTACACTGTAATCAATAATTTCTGCTGTTGCAGATATTTCAAAGTTAAGATCTGATGGAATTTCTTTATAATAGAAAGCCAATCCATCTGCACTACTTGCAATTTTTCCTTTGTTATTTGAAACTCTCATAAAAACAGATCCATCTTCTTTTGGAGTCACTTCATAGTGTTCTGGATCAATACTACCAGCACCACCAATGTCTCCAAAGAAACTATCTTCCCAATCACTAATTTCAACTTCACCTTCAATATCTTCGTTTTCTGTTGAGATTCTGGATTGTCCACCGTTATCCCCCAAAACACTCTCTTGCCCAAGAACTGTTAAAGACATTGATGAAAATACTAACACAAGTGACATTATCAGACCTACTACTCTTTTCTTAGCCATGTAAAAACCTCCTTCATTTTTTTGGTAAATTTTTGGGCGTCAAGCTTTTCCAAAGAAAAACAAGGCCCTTTGAGTCACATTTTTATATATTAGATGCTATTACAGTCCTAATATATAAAAATAGATTTTGGGATAACCAAAACCTTATTTAAAGGCAATTGCTTACCTTTATCACATTATAAATTAGTGAGTTTAAAAAATGTGTTTCTTATGGTTATCATTACCATATGTACTATAATAACATAAAATACGTTTACAATCAATGGTTTTAGTGCATTTTGACATATATTTTCCAATCATTGTAAATTATGCCAGTATTAAATTGTTTAAAAAGCTGTTAAATTTTAAATTTTATCTCTTTTTCATCTCCTTTTTATACAAAAACAGTCCCTGTTTAACACATTGCTTTTTTGAATTTCAAATGATTTTATTTCAATTTATATCTTAAAATCCAAGATTTACAATTAATAGGTAATATGATATTATTCCATTAAACTTATATGGATGGTGAGATAATGTTATCCCATATTAAAAAAAGAATACTTTCACTAATAAAAGTAATAAAACCATTAAATCACTATCAATATACCATAGGCATTCTATTGATTTTAATGTCCATAAGCCTACACTCCTTTATATCTAATAACGAAAACCATTACAATCAACCTATTGCAAAAATTACTTCTGTAATCATTGACACTGATGGGTTGTCACACCATTTTATCAAAGAAGATATCGAAGCTATTATATTAAATGGCAAACATAAAGGAACTGTAATACATCTACAAAATAATGTACATTATTCAGAAGCTTATAATGCACCCTTTACCATAGGTGACAAAGTCTTTATTACTATAAGACAAAATGAGTTTAATGAAATCCATTACACTTACATTAGAGAGTTTAAGAGAGATGAATACTTAGGATATATTATCATTCTCTTTGTATTATTAACCCTTTTTGTCGCTGGCTCAAAAGGCGCTCGTTCTTTAGCTATGATGTTGTTTAATGTATTGATTTTCTATAATATAATAAGGTTTTTCGTAAGGGGTTATAATCTAATACCAATTACCCTAATCGCTAGCATTTTATTTATTGTTGTATCCATATCAATGGTCAATGGCTTTAATAAAAAAAGCGCTTCTGCTATCCTTGGCTCTTTATTTACTTCATTGATGACTTTATTAATAACCCTGTTCGTACTAAGTTTAACAGGCGCTAAAGGGATTTATTTTGAAGAAATGGAATTCCTCATCCACTCTCCTGAAGCAATATTTTATAGTGGTATTTTAATTGGAACTTTAGGTGGGATAATGGATATTGCCATTACTATAGCTTCCTCTATAGCAGAATTATTGGCTCAGAATCCTAATATAGAAAATAAAACACTAATCCATTCAGGAAGAGCAATAGGCAAGGATATCATGGGCACTACTGCAAACACGTTAGCCCTTGCTTATCTCAGTGGTAGCATCCCTATTATTCTACTATGGTTAAAAAATGGGGTATCTTTATCTTATATTTTAAGAATAGGTATTAACCTAGAAATCATACGTGCTCTTATTGGCAGTATAGGCATCGTTTTGTCTATTCCTATAACACTTTTTGCTTCTATTATTCTAATGAAAAACGTTAAGATAGGGGGTACTGTAAAATGAATGTCATTCCTATTTTAATTATAATACTTTTTGTTTTAATGTTACTTGTAGGGGGATCAAGAGGTATACGTACCTTTTTTACCTTGTTTTTTAACTTTATCATTTTCTTTTTTATGTTGTTTTTTATTGCTTTAAGTTTTGATCCTATACTTATTACAATAATTGCCTCTATTGCAATCACTTATATTACTTTATTCTTTTTAAACGGTGTGAATCAAAAAACAAAATCATCCTTTATTTCAGTTATTATAGTTGTTTTAATCACTATGTTAATAACCTATACTATGTCTAGAAATGCTAAAATACAAGGATTTTCTACTGAAGAATTAGATTCTATAGCAACCCTATCTCTGTATGTTAATTTGAACTTTTCAAAAATCATCTTATGCCAAATTTTAATAGGGTTACTTGGGGGCATTATAGATGTCTCAATATCTGTAGCATCTGCAATGAATGAAGTTTTTAGAAATAATCCTTTAATAGAAAAAAAAGACCTTCTAAAATCCGGTCTAAACATTGGAAAAGACATTCTAGGTATAATGACCAACACCCTTCTTTTTGCCTATATGAGTGGTTTTATATCACTAATGATTTATTTTAATATTTTAAAGTATTCCTTTGGCAATATGGTTAACTCAAAAATCTTTGTTTCAGAAATATTTCAGCTCCTTATTGGTGGTATTGGAATTATATTAATCATCCCCATTACAGCCTTAATCACTACAGAAACCTTAACAAAAAGAGATGCTTTACCTCAAAAGGAATAAACCTCTGAGATAGAGCATCTCTTTTCTATAAAACTATTACTACCAGCCTCTAGAACTACCGCCGCCGCCAGCACTTCCGCCACCGCCTCTAGTAGAGCCTCCAGACCCTGAACTTCTTCCTAATGATCTAATGACTGTATATGTCATAACACCACCAGTTAATCTAAAGTCTATGATTACGAATATTATAACTAAAACTGCCCCGATTAAAATAAAGATAGGTGGTATCTCCTCTGATGGTCTTTCATCGCCTGCTAAGGCCCCTTCGCCAACAAATTCATTTTCATCAAAGCCATATTCACTATAGATTTCATTTACAATAACATTAAACCCTTCTGTTATACCTTGACTAAAATTATTTTCCCGAAAAAAAGGTACCATAAAGTTATCTTGAATTCTTCCTGTTTTACCATCAGGTAGCGCACCTTCTAATCCATAACCTACTTCAATACGGGATTGTCTCCCACTTATATCTAGTAAGATTAACACACCATTATTCTCTCTGGCATGACCTATTCCCCAGTCTCTAAACAATCCTAGGGAATACTCTTCTAAAGGTTCATTGTTAAGATCATTAATGGTTACTACAACCACTTGAGCAGAAGTCCTTGACTCTAATACCCTTGCCACTGACTCTATATGTTGTCTTGTTTGTTGATCCAAAACATTGGCATAATCATTAACATAAAAAACATTAGTTGGTCTAGGATAATTTGCTGCTAGTGCTACAGTTGAAACTAAAGACAACAACACATACAGTGTTACTAATCCTCTAACAATTCTTCTTGATCTAGTTGCCAAATAAACCACCTACATCTGGTGTCGTACGGGCTCCTGCAGAAGCTTCGAAATAATCTACAGTATCAAAATCAAATCCAAAAAGTGAAATATAAAGACTTGCAGGAAAACGTCTACCATATTGGTTATTTTCTCTTGCTGCATTATTATAATCTCTTCTTGCTGTTGCAATTCTGTTCTCAGTACCTGCTAACTCATCTTGAAGTTGTATAAAATTGGTATTTGCCTTTAGCTCAGGATTATCTTCAGAAATAGCAAGTAAACCTCTTAAAGCTGTATTTACTGCAGATGTAAGTGCTGCATCCGCTTCTGCTGTTTCTTCTATTGTCGTGGCTCCAGCTAGTTGTGCTCTGGCATTTGTAATGCTCTCATATATACCTGCTTCATGCGCCATATATTCTTGTACTGTTGCAACTAAATTTGGAATCAAATCATTACGTCTTTGAAGTTGTGTATCAATATTACTATATGCTGTTCTAACATTTTCACTTCTATTTACTAAGCCGTTATTTACACCAATAATATTCATTATTAGCAATAACACGATTACGCCAATTCCTATTAAAACTTTAGTTCCTGTTTTCATTTAATACCTCCATTTTACATTTAGTTTATTTTATTATAGTCTTATACACCCTATGTGTTAGGATAGTTGTCGTATAGAAAAAAGTGTATAATAAAACTACGACAATAACCTGAGGAGAATTGATATGCCAAAAAACAACAATA